>DKBC01000007.1 GCA_002451065.1 Betaproteobacteria bacterium UBA6910 | reverse complement strand
ACGGCGCTGCGCGCCGCCGCTGATTCTGAACGTAAGTGCCAATCCGGGATAATCGAGGCTGCCGTCCTCTGAAACTCCGGAAGCCACCTGCCCTTGCCGACCGCCACCGAAAACATCAGCGTCACGCTGCCCGAGTGGTGCGAACGCTTCGCCGCACCCGGTGAGGTGTTTGCCACCGCGGAGCAGCGCATGGCGCTCGCCGTGCGGCTGGCCCGGGAAAACGTGCGGCTCGGCACCGGCGGCCCCTTCGGCGCCGCGGTGTTCGAGCAGGCCAGCGGCCGGCTGGTGGCGCTCGGGGTCAACAGCGTGGAGCGGCTCCGCAACTCCGCCCTGCACGGGGAAATGGTGGCGCTCATGTTCGCCCAGGCCCGCTGCGGCAGCCACACCCTCCGGGCGCCCGAGCTGCCGGCCCACGAGCTCTACACCTCCTGCGAGCCCTGCGCCATGTGCCTGGGGGCGCTGCTGTGGTCGGGGGTGCGCCGCGTGGTGTGCGCGGCGTCCCGGGAGGACGCCATCAGGATCGGCTTCGACGAGGGGCCCGTGTTCCGGGCCTCCCACGCCTACCTGGAGGCGCGCGGTGTGGAGATCCTGCAGGGGTTGCTGGCGGAAGAGGCGCGGGAGGTCCTGAGAGACTATGCGCGGCACGGCGGCCTGGTCTACAACGGCTGAGGTCCGGGGCGCCCGGCGGTGCCTGCCGCGCGGGTGCGCAGTCCTCGCCGTTCTGTGGCTCGCCGCCGCGCCCTGTGCGGCGGCGGAGTGCTCGCCCCATGTGGAGGAACAGCATTCCCCGGGCGCGGCCACCTTCCGTCCCCACACCTCCGTCTTCGAGCCGTGCCCCGTTGACGAGGCGACCTACCGGNNTCCTGGCCCGGCTGGGCGCGCCCTTCGAGGGCAGCGGCTACGCCGTCGCCGGCGTGAGCGTGGAAAAGGTGCTGGTGGGCAAGGCGGGCGAGTTCTCCTCGAGCGCCAGCCCGGGAAAACTGCGGGTCCCCTTCGACGCCCAGGTCTGGCTCCGCCTCTCCCGGCGCTGAACCGAGGCCCTCACACCGCGGCGCCGTCCCCTCAGAACACCAGCACCCGGTCCGCGGTTCCGGTCCATTCCGCGAGCTGGTTCATGGTCCCCCGCCGGGCTCCCGGCGTGATTTCGGATTCGGCGATGCCGCGGGCGTCGAGGCAGGTGCCGCAGATGGCCACCGCGCCGCCGCCCCGGATCACGGCGCCCAGCATCACCTCGATGTTGTAGTAGCCGGAAGGAACCTTCTGGCCTGACTTGGCGGCGACCACGGAGTCGCCCAGCAGGAAGAGCCGCAGGTCATGCCCGCCCGCCTTAGCGAGGGCGCCCGCCAGCCGCAACCCGTTGTAGGTGCGCTCGCTGCCGTAGGGTGCGTCGTTGAGGATGATCAGGATGGTGCTCATGATGGCAGGTCCTCCGTTCCCCCGCTGAACCAGCGGGCGTGGCGCCCGGACGCCACGCCGTGCCCGATGGCACGATCACGGCCGGGGCCGAGAAAGGGAATCCCCAGCACGCCCGCCAGGCGCACGCACTCGAAGCGGCCGGTGAGACCCTCGACGCCGATGGCCATGCTCTCCTGGGGCAGCCGGGCCGCGGCGCGGTAGGTGCCGAACAGGCGGTCCCACCAAGTCAGGCAGAAGCCGAAGTTGCTGTTGGCTTCGGCCACTTCCATGGAGTGATGGATTCGGTGCATCTCCGGAGTGACCAGGAACCCGCGCAGGAGCGCGTCCGCCCGCCCCGGCAGCCGGACATTGGCGTGGTTGAACATGGCGGCGGCGTTGAGGATGACCTCGAAAGCCAGCACCGCCACCGCGGGCGCCCCGAGCACCGCGATCACGGCGAGCTTGATGAGCATGGAGAGCAGGATCTCGACGGGATGGAAGCGTGCCCCCGTGGTGACATCGAAATCCGGGTCCGCGTGGTGCACGCGGTGCAGCCGCCACAGGAGCGGCACCGCGTGGAACATGACATGCTGCAGCCAGATGGCCAGGTCCAGGACGAGCACCGATGCCAGGACGGCCGCCCAGAGAGGCGCCGGGAAGACATTCAGCAGGCCCCAGCCGCGCTCCGCCGCCAGGGCCGCGAAGCCCACGGCGGCCAACGGGAACGCGAGACGGACCATGACGCTGTTGAGCGCCACCAGCGCCAGGTTGTTCACCCAGCGTGCCCGCCGCGAAAACAGCCGCTCCCGCCGCGGGACGGCCGCCTCCCACAGTGCCATCAGAACGAACACGCCCAGGAACGAACCGAGCCGGATGGCCGCTTCGTGCGCCAGGACAAGCTCGTTGAAAGTCATCGTCCTTCCTCCTAACCTTCGGGTTTGCGCCGGCAGGTACGAGTCGGTACTATTCAAGTCTTCAACTGTTTAGTTGAATAGTAAGAAGGGACGGAAACGGTGTCAAGCGGCAACTTCAAGCAAGACGTCTACGCCCAGCTCGCCCGCGTGGGCAAGGCCCTGGGGCACGCCAACCGGCTGGAACTGCTGGAGTTCGTGGCCCAGGGGCCGCGCAGCGTCGAGGATCTGGCCAACATGGCGCGGCTCTCGGTGGCGAACGCCTCCAAGCACCTCCAGGAACTAAGGCGCGCCGGCCTGGTGCGGGCCCGCAAGGAGGGCCTGCGGGTCTATTACGAGGTGGCGGGCCCCGATGTGGTGGACCTGCTGGCCGCGCTTCGCGAGGTAGCGGAGACCCGCCTCGCGGAAGTGGACCAATTGCTGCGCACCTACGTGAACGCCCGGGATGATCTCGAGCCGATACCGGGCACCGAACTGCTGAAGCGCGCGAAAATGGGGCTGGTCACCGTGCTCGACGTGCGCCCGCCCGAGGAGTACGCGGCGGGGCATCTGCCGGGCGCGATCAACGTGCCCGCCGGGGAGATCGCCAAGCACCTGAAGCAGCTTCCCAAGGGCCGGGAAGTCATCGCCTACTGCCGCGGCCCCTACTGCCTGATGTCGGTGGACGCCGTGACGCTGCTGCGCCAGAAGGGGTTCAAGGCGCGGCGGCTGGAGAACGGGTTCCCGGAATGGAAGGCCGCCGGCCTGCCCGTGGAAAGCTGAGCCATGGCCGCGCGCCTGGCCGGGCCTGCCCGATTGCTCGCGCGGTGCGTGTTCCTGGGCGCGACGCTCGGGGCACCGGCAGTTGCCCAGGACGCCGGCAAATGGTCCTTCACGCGGGACGGCTTCTCCGTCACCCTGACACCGCTCACCCACGACCAGGCGGCGTCATTTTATCTAGCGCGGGGCCTGCCTGCTTCCGAAACGGAGCGCTACTCCCGCCGCTGCGTGCTGGCAGCTACGCTGCGCAACGAGCGGCCGGCGGGCACCATCGGCTTCCGCTCCGGCGAATGGGAGGCGAAAACCGAGGACGCTCCGGCGCGGCCGGTGCGCACCCGCGCCCAGTGGCTGGAGGAACTGGAAGCGGCGGGCGTGCCCCAGGCGGCCCGCATTGCCTTCGAATGGGCCCAGGTGCCGGACCAGCACGAATTCCAGCCGGGCGACTGGATCCAGGGCATGCTGGCGGTGCCGGTGGACCGGGAAGCAATTTTCGATCTCAAGCTCCGCTGGCGCGCGGAAGGAACGGACCATGAGCACTGGCTCACGGGATTGCGCTGCCCCTGACCGTCGCCGGATGTTGCGGGCGCTGGCGACAGGTATGTTGGCGCTGGCGGCAGGACCGGTTCATGCCCAGACCGGGGCCGGTTTCACCGTCATCCCGGAGCGTCCGCCCGCGCCTGACTTCTCGCTCGCCGATGAGGGGGGCACGATCTGGAAGCTCTCCGCGCTCCGGGGAAAAGTCGTGGTAGTGAACTTCTGGGCCACCTGGTG
>DKBC01000179.1 GCA_002451065.1 Betaproteobacteria bacterium UBA6910 | reverse complement strand
GCTGCCGGTGGGGCCGGTGACCAGGATGAGCCCCTCGGGGCGGGCGATCATGAGTTTCAACTGCGACAGGGCGGACTCCTCCAGCCCGAGCTGCTCCAGGGGCACGATGCCCTTCTGCCGGTCAAGGATCCGCAGCACGAAGTTCTCGCCGTAGCTGGTCGGATGGGAGGCGACACGGAAGTCGATGGGGCGGCCCGAGAGCCTCAGGGAGATGCGTCCGTCCTGGGGCGAGCGGGTTTCCGCGATGTTCATGCCGCTCATCACCTTGATTCGCACCACCATGGCGGGCCAGTAAGTCTTGTGCAGGCTGCGCACCTGGCGCAGCACGCCGTCGATGCGGTAGCGGATGCGCAAGAACGAGTGCTCGGGCTCGAAATGGATGTCCGACGCCGAGCGCTGCACGGCGTCGGAGAGCAGGGCATCGATGAGGCGCACCACCGGCTGGCTGAACTCGGTGACCCCCGTCTGGAGAGCCTGGTAATCCATCTCCCCGGGCTCGATCTCGTGCAGGATGCCGTCGATGGAAAGCTCGAAGCCGTAGTACTGGTCGATGGCGCGCAGGATCTCGGACTCGCTCGCCACCATGGTCACCAGGCGGTACTCGTCTCGCAGCAGCGCGCGCACCTGATCGAGGGCAATGATGTTGTCGGGATCCGCGATGGCGAGGCTCAGGGTCTGGCGGCTCTTGTCCACCGCCATGGGAAGCAGGACGTAGCGGCGGGCCACGTCCTTGGGGATCAGCTTGACCGCCGCGGCGTCGACGATGACGGTGGCGAGATCAACGCTTTCCTGGCCGAGATTCTCGGACAGGACGTCCCGGATGGTGGCCTCGGACAGGAATCCGAGGCTTACCATCAGCTTGCCAAGGGGCAGGTGATTCTTATTCTGTTCCAGGAGGGCGATGCGAAGCTGATCTTCGCTGATCACGCCCTTCTCGACCAGAAGGCGGCCCAAAGGCCTTTGTTCGCCAACTGCTGCCATGAATGTGATTTATTGCCCTAACAGCATCATGTTTCCCCACGCAATTTTGGAGGGACGATTGCGCCGAGGCAACAGGGGCGGCTGGACCCTAGCGCGTTTGCGCGATCTCCTGCAGCCGCTGGGAAGCCTGGGCACGATCGAAAGTCGAGGGGCCGCCCGAAGCCAGGGCCAGGGCACGGCCGTAGTACTCCTCAGCCAGCTTGCGTTTTCCCAGGTTATCCAGGCTCACCGCGTTGTTAAACGCGTAATCGGCGTTGGTCGGATCGAGGCTGAGCGCCCGGAAATAGGCCTGCTGGGCCTCGGCCCACCGCGCCCGGGCCGCGAGATGGTTGCCCAGGGCGAAATTGAGCACCGCTGATTCGGGGTGCTGAGAAATGAGGATCTTGATGCGGCTTTCAGCCAAGGCCGGATCTCCACGGGGGCGCAGCGCGACGAGGGCGGCGTTGGCGACCGGGTCGCGGGGATCGAGTTCCAGCATGCGCTGGTAGAGCGGCAGGGCCTCCTGCGAATTGCCGCCCTTCGCCGCCGCGGCAGCGAGTCCCATCAGCGCGTCCCGGTTCTGCGGGTCGCGTGCCAGAGCGCGCGTATAGCGGTCGCGGGCGCTGGCGAAGTCGCCCGCCTGCAGCGCCTCGTAGCCGGCAGCGATGTCGGGGTCCAGCTGCGGCACTCTCTGCGTGCGCTTGATGGTTACCGCTTGGGGCGCGACCCTGGCGGCGGCCTCGGGGCGCGCGCCCCGGGCAGCGCGGGGCGGCGGGGCCGGCGCCACTTCCCTTGCCGGGCGTTCGCGAGGCGGAGAGCTGATGGAGGCGGTTGACGCGGGGACCGGAGCGCCTCGAGTTGAAGTCGGCGACCGGTTCTCTGCGGCGGCGGGCGCCGACGCCGGGGCAGCCACGGGTGGGGGCGTAGTCTGGGTCGCGGGTGTGTTCTCGGGCGCGGGCGTGGTCTGGGGCGCGCTCTGAATGGGCATGCGCGGAGCGGTCGCGACATCCATCCGTGTCGGGCGTGATATCTGGTACCAGACGTAGGTCCCTCCCGCGGCTGTTGCGACCAGGAGGGCGATCAGGGCGCCCAGCACCACCCGGCGGCTTCCGGTGGTTGGCTGCTTGGCGACGAAAAGATTGTCCGCCGAGTCGCGGGCTCTCTGGGCCTCGGCATTGCCGGCGCCTTCCATCGCGGCTTCCGGGTAGGAAGTCTTCCCGGAGCCCTGATCCGCCAGCTCGAGTTCGTTCCTGGTGGAATCTCCCGCCATCTGGGAGCCGGGATCATGCCTGGAGCGCTCGGCCTTCTTCAGGGCTTCGAGCAGCAAGCTCACTCGCTGCCTCCCGTGAATGGCAGCGGGGGCAATTCCTGCGGGGGTTTGCGGAAGAAGTCGGGGCCGAGCACCGGGGGTGCGAAGTAGCCCTCGGAGGGAAGCTGGTCGCGGAAGCTCGCGTAGTCGCCGTCGAGGCTTGCGTTCTTCACCACCACCGGGCGCAGAAAGATGACCAGTTCCACCTTGGTGGTCCTGTCGTTGCGGAACGTGAACGCCTCGCCCAGCAATGGAATGTAGCCGATATAGGGGATCATGTCGTCCACGTCGTTGCGCTCGTCCTGCATCAGGCCGCCCATCACGGCGATCTGCCCGCTTTCGACTTTCATCACCGATTCCATCTCGTTGGTCTGGATGATCGGGATCAGGTTCGGAACCTCAAGCCCTGGCGTCGGATCCCGAGCGTCCCCGACTTTGCGGGAAATGGTGGGCCGCAGGTTGAGTAATACCGTGTCGGTGTCGCTGATCTGGGGAGTGACGCTCATTACCAGCCCGACGGGGATGGTGTTTGGGGTCGCGGTGACTATGCCGGGAACCACGACCCCGTTGCTCACGGTGGAATCGGTCGCGCTCACGGTGAAGTAGACCTGGTTGGTAACGACCTTCAGTATCGCCGTCTGGTTATTGACCACCGAAACCTTCGGGCTCGAAAGGACTCGGGTGGTGCCGAACGTCTCCAGCAGTTTGATCGCGATGTTGACGCTGCCAAAGCTGGTCTGGGGATCATCGTAAGTCAGAATCCCGAAACCGGGATTGCCCCCCGAGGGCGGAGGAATACCAGGCAGCTCAAAGGAGAATCCGGCCCCGGTGTTGAGGATGCTCCAGTCGATCCCCTGCTGGTAGTTGTCGCTGAGCAGGACCTCCACGATGGTGGCTTCGATAAGCACCTGGCGCTTGGCATTCGCCATCACGCCGTCCAGGAATTCCTGGATCTTCTCGTGCTGGCGGGAGGTGGCGCGCACGGTAAGAATCCCGGTCTCAGGGTTGGCGATGACCGAGGAGGCCTCGCGGAAAGTAACGCGGCGGGCCGCCGGCCCCGGGCCGGCATCGGGAGCGGCACCCGCCGCTGGCCGGGCGCCGGCCGCGGAGACCCCCGCCTCGGTGCCCTCGACGATGATCTTGTCCGTCTCCCGCAGAATATCCTTCACGTTTTGCACCAGGGTTTCCCAGAACCGGTTCTTGGCGGTGTTGATCACCTTGGTGCTGGAGGTGTTGTTGGAGCCGAACGCGGTTGTCGTCGTGCCAGCCCCGGTTCCCGAACCGGAAGTGGAGGTGGACGTCCCGGAGATCTGCGCGGAGATGGCCACCTCCCCGCTGGTATCCCGCGACATGTTCACGTAGTCCACCCTGTAATTGTGCAAGTACGGTGAGTCCGGCATTACCGCAATCGTCTGCCCCTGGATTTCATAACGCATGTCCACCTGCCGGGAAATCCGGGACAGGATCTGGGGCAGGGTCTGGTCGATGGCGTTGAGGGTGACGTTGCCGGAGATCCCCTGGTGGATGTCCACGTTGAGCTTGGCGTCCCGCGCCAGGGCGAACAGGATTTCTTGCACCGGAACATTGACCACCGACACGCTGTAGACCTCGGTCTTGGGCGCGGGCTTTGGCGGGGGCACCGGCGGAATCTGCGTCACCGGCTTGGGAATCGCCCCGGCGGGCCGTGGTGCAGGCTTGAGGTGGGCGTCGGAGGGCTTAATGGGCTGGGTGTTGCACCCAACCAGCGCGATGCAAACCCCGATGCCCAGCAGAATCGCTTTCATGGACCGCCCCGATCTCATAGTTTGCCGGCGAGCCTAGCACCTTTATTTTTTGCCTTCAAGGGATTAGAGCAAGAACTTCGCGCAAGTTTCCGCGTTTTGCGCGATTGCCCTGGGCCGCGGTCAGATGGATTGGCGGAGTTGATTAAGGGTGGTCACTTGGAGGCGGAACCCCTTGCGGAAACGCTCCGGCAGCCGCTTCATGGCTGCGACTGCGTCAGCGCTGCTCTGAAACATCCCGTAGGTGACATGAAATCGCGTCCGGAGTTTGCCCCCAACAGTTACGTAAATTTCTGATAGATCGACTGATTCCTTCGCCCGCTGGAGGAAGTCCTCGATCCGCTCGGGTCCTGACTCGGTGGTGTAGAAGAAATGGATGGTAAACAGGCTCGGCGCGTCGGACTCCAGGAGCTTGCGGGTTGCGGCGACCCGTTGAGCCAGCAGCTGATAGGTGGCGAACTCCGGCGCAATCGCCACCGTCTGGGCCGCCTCGGGTCTTGCGTCCGAGGCCGGGGCGCCGGCGGTTGGCGCGGCGCCTTGTTCCGGGGCGGTGGACGCCCTGTCCCTCGGCCCTTCTTCCAGGGAGGGCCCCGATGGGGGGCGATCGCGAGCCGGCTCGGTGATCGCCGGGGGAGCGGCTGGGGGCGGGGCTGCGGGCATGGCGGTCGCTGCGCCGGGAGTTGCAGTGGCTGGCGGTGCCGCCAAAGGGGTCGGCGGGGGAGATGGTCTGAGCCAGGCATTCCAGCCGATGAACGCCAGAACTGCGGCGACGGCCGCCAGTCCCGCTGTGGCATAGGCCGGCGCAAATCCCCGCCGTGGAACGTCCAATTCGCTGTCCTGAATCGCCTTGCGCACGTGCTTCGGTTCCACGCCGTGGGTGTTTGCCACGAAGGCGGCCAGCAGCGCCTTGTCCGCAAGAATGTTGACCCGGCGCGTCAGGCCTTGGGAGGCCCGCGCGATGAGGCGGATGGCGCCGGGGGAAAAGATGTCGGGGCCGTGATAACCCGCCGCCCGCATGCGAAAAGTCAGGTATTCGCCGATCACGGGTTCCGTGAGCGGTTGCATCCTGAAGTGATGGACAATGCGGTCCTTGAGCTGGCGGATCTGGGGCATGCCGAGGGTTTCATCGAGTTCCGGCTGGCCGAACAGGACGATCTGAAGCAGCTTGTGGCGGCTGGTTTCCAGGTTGGAGAGCAGCCGCACTTCCTCCAGGGTCTGGACCGGCATGGCGTGGGCTTCATCGATCAGCAGCACGACGCGGCGGCCGTCGGCATGACGCTCGACGAGGGCGTTCTGCAGGCTGCGCATGGCCGCCGCGGCGCGTTGTCCGGCCAGGTCTACGCCCAGTTCGTCGGCGATGGCGTAGACAATCTCCTCCCGGGACAGCGTCGGGTCCGCCAGGTAGATGGTGTCGATGTCCGGGGGAAGCCGCTCCATCAGCATCCGGCACATCATCGTCTTGCCGGTGCCCACCTCTCCCACGACCTTGATGATGCCTTCGCCGTGGGTGATGGCGTAGATCAGAGCCTCGAGAATGGCGGCCCGGTTGGCTCCCCCGTAAAACCAGTCGGTGATGGGGGTGATGCGAAAGGGCGGTTCGTTGAGTCCGTAATGGCTGAGATACATGTGCGCGCCGTCGCCCCCCGTCAGCCCGGCTTGCCGTCTTTCGCGGCAGACTCCATCCGGCTGTAGAGGGTGGTCCGGTTCACGCCCAGCAGCTTGGCGGCCTGACTTACGTTGCCCCGGGTGAGGCGCATCGCGGCCTCGATGTAGCTTTGTTCCCAGCGGCCCAGCACTTCATCCAACCGGAAGTCGGGCTGGCGCTGCAGTTGGCGGCGGGCGATTTCGATCAGGGTATCCGCGTCGCCCGCTACGGTAGCCACGCCGACGTCGGCGCGGCCTGATTCCGGATCCAGTTCGGCCTCAAGAGCCTCTCGGGTCACGGTCTGGCCGGCGTATTTCGTCGTCAGGCGGATCACGATGTTGCGCAGCTCCCGCGTGTTGCCGGGAAAGCCATAGCTGCGCCAGAGGTCCATCGCGTCAGACCCCAGGTCAAACGGCTGTCCCTGGGCTTGGCCGGCGTAGAACTCCCGGAAGTGGTCGAGCAGCAGCAGTTTGTCCTCTCCCAGCTCCCGCAGGGGCGGGACCGCGATGGTGAACACGCTGAGGCGATGAAAGAGGTCGGCCCGGAATCGGCCGCCGCGCACTTCCTGGCGCAGGTCGCGGTTGGTGGCGGCGACGACCCGTGCGCTGCTCTTGCGGGTCTGGGTCTCTCCCACCCGCTGGTACTCGCCGTTCTCCAGCACGCGCAGCAGTTTTGCCTGCAGATCCACCGGGAGTTCGCCGATCTCGTCCAGGAACAGCGTGCCGTCCCCGGCATCCTCGAAATAACCGGACTTCGGTCCGGCGGACCCCGTAAACGCCCCCTTCGCATACCCGAACAGCGTCGGTTCCACTAAGTTGGGCGAGATGGCCGCGCAGTTGAGCGCGAGGTACGGGGAATCGGGACGCGCGCTGAGGCGATGCAGGCTGTTGGCCACCAGTTCCTTGCCGCTTCCCGATTCGCCCTCGATCAGCACCGGGAACGGCGACTTGGCGTACTGCATGATCTGCTGCCGCATCTTTTCCATGGGCGGGCTGCTGCCGATGATGCCCAGATCCGCCGCGGGCACCGCGGGCTCGAAACGGAGTTCCTGCTCGCGAACCTTCAGGGCCTGCTGGAGGTGGCGCTTGAGCGCCTGGGGTTCGCAGGGCTTTGGAATGAAATCCACGGCCCCGAGGGAGCGGGCATGCCGCGCGTTGGCCTCGTCGCTCTGGCCCGAGAGTACCAGGATCTTCATGGAGGGGGAGTGGGCGAGCAGGTCCCCGATCAGGGCGAAGCCCTCGTCGGGCCTATGGGGTGTGGGCGGGAGCCCGAGGTCCACCAGGGCCACCATGGGCGGGTCATCCTGCTGCCGCAGGAGAGTGATGGCATGGGGACGCGATTCCGCCACCAGAACGTCGAAATCCCTACCCAGCACCAGGCTCAGGCTGTCCGTGATCATCGAGTCATCATCGACGATCAGTAAAGTCGGTTTGGCGGATCCCGTCGGGTTTCCGGCCGGGGTGCCGGGGCTGGCAAGCTCGCTCATCCTGGTATCGTGGACCCCTTTGGGGCGTCCCGCTAAGATTCATGGATGTCTGAAATTTCGCACCCTTTTTTTCCGGGGCGCGCAGGCGGGTCCCATGATATCACGCAGCCTCATGGCTGACAGATGCGCCTGGCGCCCGCTCCTCCGGTTCGGCGGAAGGGGGCGCGCCGCCGGTGGCTGACACGCGTTTCTTGGTTGGTGCCGCGGGCTGGGATCATCCGGAATGGCGGGATGTGTTCTATCCGGAAGGCCTGCCCGAGGACTGGCGGCTGGCGTACTACGCGCACTACTATTCCGCCGTGCTTGTCCCGCACTCGGCCTGGACCTCCGCTTCGCCGGAGACCCTGGCGAACTGGCTCCGCGACACCCCGCAGCACTTCCGCTTTCTGCTCGCGGTCAGTCCCGCGGAACCTTCGGATGGAGGCCTCTCGGCCGGAAAGCTCCTTGGCGACAAGTTCGCCGGCCGTGTGGGCGGGGGGTTGCCGGCGCCGAGCGCGGGCGGCGAGCTCCGGCTCTTGTGGCTGAGCCAGATGGCAAATCTGCGGGAGCTTGCAAGGCGGGTAGAGGAGGCGCGGCAGTTTCCGGGGCCGGTGTATCTGATTGAGGACGGCAATGACCTCAAGCGGTTGCAGGACGCCGCCACCCTGCTGGAGGTGATGGGACTGTCACCGGCGAAGGTTCTGGTTTAAAATCCGAGGCCTTTCGAGCTTCGGAATCCCCGCGTGACGGACGACATTCTCGTCGAATTCGACGACGTCAGCTTCACCTATGACCGGCGGCCAGTGCTCAAGGGGATCAACATGAAGATCCCCCGCGGCAGGGTCGTGTCCATCATGGGCATCAGCGGCTCAGGCAAGACCACCATGCTTCGGCTCATCGGCGGACAGCTGAACCCCACGTCGGGGCAGGTCAAGGTTGCGGGCCAGGTGGTGCACGAGCTTGACAGCGAGGGCCTGTACAAGCTGCGCCGGAAGATGGGCATGCTGTTCCAGTTCGGCGCCCTGTTCACCGACCTCTCGGCCTTCGAAAACGTCGCTTTCCAGATGCGCGAGCAGACCGACCTGCCGGAGGGGGTGATAAGGGATCTGGTACTCATGAAACTCAACGCCGTCGGGCTGCGCGGCGCGTATCACCTGATGCCCGCGGAACTTTCGGGGGGCATGGCGCGGCGAATCGCCCTGGCCCGGGCCATTGCCCTGGATCCGATGCTGATGATGTACGACGAGCCGTTCGCCGGCCTCGACCCCATTTCCCTGGGTGTGATCGGGACCCTGATGCGGCGGCTCAATGACGCCCTGGGCGCCACTTCGATCGTGGTTACCCACGACGTGCAGGAATCCCTGAAGATGGTGGATTACGTGTACTACCTGTCGGAGGGCGTCATCGTTGCCCAGGGAACCGCCGAGGAAATGAAGCATTCCACCCAGCCCCTGGTGCACCAGTTCGTGTGGGGCGAGGAAGACGGCCCCGTCGCTTTCCACTACCCGATGGCGGAGTATCCCCAGGATCTCGGCCTGGAGCGGGCCCGTGGCTAGGCGCGCCGGCATCGGTCTGCGGGGCATCGGTCACGCCGTGATCAACGGCGTCTGGCGCCTCGGCTACGCCAGCCGCTTCTTCGGGCTGACTCTGTTCCGCTCCGGCACCACCTTCCGGCGCTTCGGCCTGGCGATCCGCGAAATCTACTTCAGCGGCGTGCTCTCCCTCATCATCATCCTGGTGTCCGGCCTGTTCGTGGGCATGGTGCTTGGGTTCCAGGGATTTCACACCCTCGAGCGCTACGGATCGGAGGAAGCGCTCGGCGTGCTGGTGGCCCTGTCCCTGGTCCGGGAGCTGGGTCCCGTGGTCGCGGGCCTTCTGTTCGCCAGCCGTGCCGGCTCCGCCATGACCGCGGAGATCGGTCTGATGAAGGCCACGGAGCAGATCTCGGCCCTGGAGATGATGGC
Organism: Betaproteobacteria bacterium UBA6910; assembly: GCA_002451065.1. Classification (GTDB taxonomy): domain Bacteria; phylum Pseudomonadota; class Gammaproteobacteria; order Burkholderiales; family UBA6910; genus UBA6910. The sequence goes on along the minus strand of DKBC01000179.1, from coordinate 10,959 downwards.
TGTGGATCCCATCGCCCGCGTGATCGCGCCGCGCTTCTGGGCGGGCGTGATCTCGATGCCGCTCCTGGCCGCCTTGTTCAGCGCCATGGGCGTGTTCGGTGGTTATCTGGTCGGGGTGGTGCTGATCGGTGTGGACGAAGGCGCGTTCTGGTCGCAGATGCAGAGCGCGGTGGATTTTCGCGAGGACATCATCAACGGCGTGATCAAGAGCATCGTCTTCGGGATCGCCGTGACCTGGATCGCGCTGTTCGAGGGTTATGACGCGCCGCCAACAGCGGAGGGCGTTTCGGGCGCAACCACGCGTACTGTGGTAACGTCATCCCTCGCCATTCTGGCGCTGGATTTCGTGCTGACCGCACTCATGTTCCGGGGAAATTGAATGGAAAGGACGACACTGGATCTCTGGGTGGGAATATTCGTGGCTGCCGGACTCGGCGCACTCATGATCCTGGCCCTCAAGGTGGGCAACCTCGGCGCGACGTTCGGTGCGGGCGACACCTATGCCTTGCGGGCGAATTTCGAGAATATCGGTGGCCTCAAGGTGCGCGCGCCGGTGAAAAGTTCCGGCGTGGTGGTGGGGCGGGTTTCCGATATCCAGTTCGACACCGAATCCTATACGGCCCTGGTGACCATGAGCCTGGACGCGCGGTACCGATTTCCCAAGGACACGTTCGCCAGGATTCTCACTTCAGGGCTCCTCGGCGAGCAATATGTCGGCCTCTATCCCGGGGGAGACGAAGCCATGCTTGGGAACGGAGAAAAGATCATGAAGGCGGAGTCGGCGGTGGTGCTGGAGAGTCTGATCGGGCAGTTCCTGTACGACAGGGCGGCGGAAGGTGGGAACAAGTAACCGCCCGCGGGGGTCTGTGCGTTAGAGAGTTACCCTTGGATTCGAGGCTTTCAAAATGAAGCGACTGATTGCAATGATTTTTCTTGTGGCGGGGCTGGGCGTGATGCCTGCCTTGGCCGCCGATGTGGCGCCGGATGAGCTGGTCCGCGTCACCGCCCAGGACGTGGTCACGCTGCTCAAGCAGGAGCAGGTCAAGTCGGTTGGGCAGAAAAAGCTGGTGGAATTGGTGGAGGCGAAGGTGCTGCCCCATTTCGATTTCAGTCGGATGACGCGCCTCGCCGTCGGCAAGAACTGGCGCAGCGCCACGCCTGAGCAGAAGCAGAGCCTGGTGCAGGAGTTCCGCACACTGCTGGTCAGGACCTACTCCTCTGCGCTGAACAACTACAAGGACCAGCAGATCCAGGTGAAACCCCTCAAGCTTGAATCGTCCGAGACCCAGGTCACGGTGAAGACCCAGGTGCTGCAGCAGGGGGCGCAACCGGTGGAGATCGATTACGCGATGCAGAAGACGCCCGAGGGGTGGAAAGTCTTTGACGTCATCGTGGCGGGCGCGAGCCTGGTCACCAATTACCGCAGCACCTTCGACCAGCAGGTCGCGGACTCGGGAATTGATGGACTGATCAAGAGCCTGGCGGAAAAAAACCGCCAGCTCGAGGAGGACCAACCTCCGAAGCGCGCGTCCTAGGACGCGGCTCTCGAAGAATGTCGCCAGGGCACAGAAAGGCCGAAGTGCCCCAGGACGCCGCCCTTTCATATTGTGGGACAGCAAGCAAGCCGTGATCAGCCGCGAGGGAGAGATTTACCGGGTGAGTGGCCCGGTCACCATTGAAAATGTGCGGGGCGTGATCGAGGAAGGTCGCCGCGTGTTCACTGGCGAGGACCTGCGCGTGGATCTCGCGGCCCTGAAAAACGTGGATTCTTCCGCCCTTAGCATGCTGCTGGAGTGGATGCGCGATGCCGCCGGGAACGGCCGCCACCTTTGCTTCCTAAACGTTCCGGAGAACCTGGCAAGCCTGGCCCGAGTCTACGGCGTGCTCGATCACCTGCCGGTCGAAGCTTAGTCCTCCCGCCTTTTCTTGCGGCACCGCCCGCCTGTTAACCGCCGGACGCTCCATGACACCCGCTATCCAGGTGCGCCAGGTGCACAAGCGCTACGGGTCGGTCCATGCCCTGGCGGGCGTGGATCTGGAGGTGCGGCAGGGCGAGTTCTTCGCGCTGCTGGGACCCAACGGCGCCGGCAAGACAACCCTGATCAACACCCTGGCGGGCCTTGCCCGCGCCGACGGGGGCAGTCTACGAGTCATGGGCCACGACGTCGTGTCCGGTTACCGGGAGGCGCGCCGCAACCTGGGTGTGGTGCCCCAGGAACTGGTGTTCGACCCTTTCTTTTCCGTGCGCGAGACCCTTCGCATCCAGTCCGGCTATTTCGGGCTGCGGCGCAACGACGCCTGGATCGACGAGGTGATGGAGCGCCTCGACCTCACGTCCCGGGCTGGATTCAACATGCGGGCGCTTTCCGGCGGGATGAAGCGCCGGGTGCTGGTTGCCCAGGCTTTGGTCCACAAGCCGCCGGTCATCGTACTGGACGAGCCGACGGCGGGCGTGGACGTGGAGCTGCGCCAGGCCCTGTGGAACTTCGTGAAGCAGCTCAATGCCGACGGACATACCATCGTGCTCACCACCCATTACCTGGACGAGGCCGAGATGCTCTGTCAGCGGGTGGCCATGCTGAAGCAGGGGCGGGTCGTGGCCCTGGACACCACCCAGAACCTGGTCAGAAGCGTCTCCGGCCGCCAAGTGCGCCTGCGTCTGGCGCCGGACGCGCTGCCGCCGCTCCTGGAGCCGATCCGGCTCGGAAGCGAGAACGGCACCCACCTGTTGTCTCTCGCCGACTACCCCGAGCTGGAGCGGGTGATGGCGGCGCTGCGGGAGGCGGGAAGCCGTGTCCTGGAAATGGAAATCGTCCAGCCGGATCTGGAAGATGTGTTCGTCCAGATCATGCGCAGGGAGTAAGGCGAGCATGGACGGTTTCCGCACCCTGCTGTTCAAGGAGCTGCTCCGGTTCTGGAAAGTGAGTTTCCAGACCGTGCTGGCCCCTCTGCTCACGGCTCTGCTCTACCTGCTCATCTTCTCCCACGTGCTGGAAGAGCACGTTCAGCCCTATCCCGGGGTGAGCTATACGGCGTTCCTGATCCCGGGGCTCGCCATGATGTCCATGCTGCAGAACTCCTTCGCCAACAGCTCCTCCAGCCTGATCCAGTCCAAGATCACCGGCAACATCGTATTCATGCTGTTGCCGCCCCTGTCCCACGCGGAAATATTTCTCGCGTACGCCCTGGCCTCAGTGGTGCGGGGGGCGACGGTAGGGATCGGGGTGATCGCCGTCACGGCAGGGTTCATCGAACTGCCGGTGAAGTTCCCGCTCTGGGTGCTGGCTTTCGCCTTGTTCGGCAGCGCTATCCTGGGATCCCTCGGTATCATCGCGGGCATCTGGGCCGAGAAGTTCGACCAGCTGGCGGCTTTCCAGAACTTCATCATCATGCCGCTCACTTTTCTCTCCGGCGTGTTCTATTCGATCCATTCCCTGCCGCCCTTCTGGCAGGCGCTTTCCCACGTCAATCCGTTTTTCTACATGATCGACGGCTTCCGCTACGGATTCTTTGGTGCCTCGGACGTGGCGCCCCATCTCAGCCTGGCGATTGTCGGGGGCAGCTTCCTGGCCTTATCATTCCTCACCCTCTGGTTGCTCGGGACCGGATACAAGCTGAGGCAATAGCATGGTCTACCCCCAGGACATCAAGGCTTTCATCCAGAACGCGCTGCCCTGCGACCACGTGGAGGTGCAGGGCGACGGCCACCATTTCGAGGCCCTGATCGTGAGCCCGGAGTTCCGCGGCAAGAGCATGGTGCAGCAGCATCAGTTGGTGTACCGGGCCTTGGGCGATCGCATGCGCGAGGAAATCCACGCGCTATCGATGAAGACCTTCACCCCGGAGCAGTGGGCGGAGCGCGGCGTACCGTGACGCACGGGAGCGCGTCATGCGGCGCGGCGCCGCGCCGTTGCGCCGGGCTCCGGTGACGGGTCCTCGTCCATGCAAAAGCTCGTGATCCAGGGCGGCCGTCCCCTCGCCGGGGAAGTGGCAATTTCGGGGGCTAAGAACGCGGCGCTGCCAATCCTCTGCGCCAGCATCCTCACCGCCGACCCTCTGCGCGTGGAAAACGTCCCGCATCTGCGGGACGTCACCACCATCCTCACGTTGCTCGGGCAGATGGGGATTGGGGTCACCCTCCATGACGGGCTCGGAGTGGAGCTTTGCGCTTCCGGCCTTTCCAGCCCCCTGGCCCCTTACGAATTGGTGAAGACCATGCGCGCCTCGATCCTGGTGCTGGGGCCTCTGCTGGCGCGTTTTGGCGAGGCGCGGGTGTCTCTGCCCGGGGGATGCGCCATCGGAATGCGGCCCGTGGACCAGCACATCAAGGGGCTCGAGGCCATGGGCGCCGAGATCGGAATCGAGCATGGCTACATTGAGGCCCGGGCATCGCGCCTTCGCGGTGCCCGGATTTTCATGGACCTGGTCACCGTGACCGGCACCGAGAATCTCATGATGGCGGCGACCCTGGCGGAGGGGACCACGGTGCTGGAGAACGCTGCCCGGGAGCCGGAGGTGGCGGACCTAGCGGATTGCCTCAATGTCATGGGCGCCCGCATCTCGGGGGCGGGGACGGACGTGATCACAATCCATGGCATAGAGCGCCTGCGGGGCGGGACCTACCGCGTGATGCCGGACCGGATCGAGGCCGGAACCTTGCTGGTAGCGGCAGCGGCGGGGTGCGGATCGGTGCGCCTCACCAACACCCGCCCCAGCACGCTGGATGCGGTGCTGGACAAGCTTGCGGAAGCGGGAGCGCGCATCGAGACGGAAACGGACACCATCGCCCTCACCATGCCCGGCCGCCCCCGCGCCGTGAACGTGCGCACCGCTCCTTATCCCGGGTTCCCCACCGACATGCAGGCCCAGTTCATGGTGCTCGACGCGGTGGCCGAAGGCACCGCCCTGGTCACGGAAACCATCTTCGAGAACCGCTTCATGCACGTGCAGGAACTGAAGCGCATGGGCGCGGACATTGAGGCGGAAGGCAACACGGCGGTGATCCGGGGCCGCGGGAAGCTGGATGGCGCCCGGGTCATGGCCACGGACCTGCGCGCCTCCGCGAGCCTGGTGATTGCCGGCCTCATCGCCGAAGGCGAGACGGTGGTGGACCGCATTTACCATCTCGACCGCGGCTACGAAGCCATCGAGGAGAAGCTCTCCCGGCTCGGGGCCAGCATTCGCCGCAGCGCCTAGGAATTTTTCGGCGGCGCGGGAGCAAGGCCACTCCTCGGTCGCCGGGCGCCTTTGCGGTAGAATTCGATTCTCTTTGATTTTCATCGAGCTGCAACGTGTCCGGGATTACCATCGCCCTCTCCAAGGGTCGCATCTTCGACGAGACGGCTCCGCTGCTGGAAGCGGCGGGAATTGCACCCGTGGAAAGTCCCGAGTCCTCCCGCAGGCTGATTATCGGCACCAACCGCCAGGACGTGCGCCTCATCGTGGTGCGCGCATCCGACGTACCGACGTACGTGCAGTACGGGGCCGCCGACCTCGGGATCGCCGGCAAGGACGTTCTTCTGGAACATGGCGGCGAGGGGTTATACCAGCCGGTGGACCTCAACATCGCCCGCTGCCGGATGATGGTGGCGGTGGCGGACGGCTTTGACTACGAGCGGGCGGTGCGCCAGGGAGCCCGCCTCAGGGTGGCCACGAAATACCTGCGGGTGGCCCGGGAGCACTTTGCCGGCAAGGGCGTGCATGTGGATCTCATCAAGCTCTATGGCTCCATGGAACTGGCGCCCCTGGTGGGGCTCGCGGACGCCATCGTGGACCTGGTGGACACGGGCAACACCCTGCGCGAGAACAACCTCAAGCCGGTGGAGGAGATCATGCCCATCTCCTCGCGGCTGATCATCAATCAGGCTTCGCTCAAGCTGAAGCGCGCCGCGCTGCAGCCCCTGATCGACGGCTTTGCGTCCGCGGTGACCGCCTGAGGCCGGTCATGCTCAACATCAGGCGTCTTAGCACCACCCAGCCCGGATTTGCGCAGGAGTTCGCCCGGCTGCTGGCTTTCGAGGGGGCGCAGGATGCCCGGGTCGAGGCCGCCGTGGCCGCCATTCTGGATAACGTACGCCAGCGCGGCGACGTAGCGGTCCTGGAATACACCCGCCGCTTCGACGCGGTGGCGGCCGACGCCATGGCGGAGCTCACCCTGAGTGCCGGAGAGCTGGAGCAGGCGCTCGGGCGTCTGCCCCGGGCGCGACGGGAAGCGCTGGAGCAGGCGGCGGCCAGGATTCGCGCCTACCACGAGCGCCAGCGCCAGGACTCCTGGAGTTACGAGGAGGCGGACGGCACCCTGCTCGGCCAGCAAGTGACGCCTTTGGATCGCGTCGGTCTGTATGTTCCCGGAGGCAAGGCGGCCTATCCTTCTTCGGTGCTGATGAACGCGATTCCCGCCAAGGTGGCCGGCGTGCGCGAGCTGATCATGGTGGTGCCGACACCGGGGGGCGAGAAGAACGACCTGGTGCTGGCTGCCGCGGCGATCTCGGGCGTGGACCGGGTGTTCACCATCGGCGGCGCCCAGGCGGTGGCGGCGCTGGCCTATGGCACCGCAACCGTGCCCCAGGTGGACAAGATCGTCGGTCCGGGCAACGCCTACGTGGCGGCGGCCAAGCGCCGGGTGTTTGGCGTGGTGGGCATCGACATGGTGGCGGGGCCCTCGGAGATCCTGGTGCTGTGCGACGGCAGGACCAGCGCCGACTGGGTGGCCATGGACCTGTTCTCCCAGGCCGAGCACGACGAATTGGCCCAGGCCATCCTGGTGACGCCGGACGAGCCATTCCTGGACGCGGTGCACCGGAGCATGGAGCGGCAGCTCGCCGACATGCCCCGCCGCGACGTGATCCGCGCTTCCCTGGAGGGGCGCGGCGCCCTGGTGCTGGTGCGGAATCTGGAGGAGGCGTGTGAAATCGCCAACCGCGTGGCGCCGGAGCACCTGGAGCTTTCCGTTGAAGACCCCCATCGCTGGCTCCCCCGGATCCGGCACGCGGGGGCGATTTTCCTAGGGCGCTACACGAGCGAGGCTTTGGGGGACTATTGCGCGGGCCCGAACCACGTGTTGCCCACGTCGCGCACCGCGCGCTTCTCCTCGCCGCTCGGCGTGTACGATTTTCAGAAGCGCTCGAGCCTGATCGAGGTGTCCCGGGAGGGGGCGGAGACCCTGGGCCGGATCGCCGCGGAACTGGCCGAGGGCGAGGGCCTGTCGGCCCACGCCCGCGCGGCGACCTACCGGATTCCCGGCTGAGCCGGTGATGGTTTCTCCCCGGGATCTGGTCCGCGAGGACATCCTGCAGCTGTCCCCCTACCATGTTCCCGATGCGGGGTGCATGGTGAAGCTGGACGCCATGGAAAATCCCTATGCGCTCCCCGAGCCGCTGCGCGCGCTGGTGTCGGAGGTGGCGCGGGAGGCCGCCCTCAACCGCTACCCGGACCCCTCGGCGTCGAGACTTAAGAGCCGGCTGCGCTCCGCCATGGCCATCCCGCCGGGGATGGAGGTGGCAGTCGGGAACGGTTCCGACGAGATCATCCAGATGATCTGCCTCGCCCTGGCGCGGCCGGGGGCGAAGGTGATGAGCGTGGAGCCCACTTTCGTGATGTTCCGCATGATCGCCACCTATGCCGGCATGGGTTACACGGCGGTGCCCCTGGGGGAGGGATTCGCCCTGGACGCGGACGCCATGATCCGCGCCATGGAAGTACACCGGCCCGCAGTGGTGTTCCTGGCGTATCCCAACAATCCCACCGGCAACCTGTTCGACGCGGACGCTGTGGACGCCGTGATCGGCCGCGCCCCCGGCTTGGTGGTGGTGGACGAGGCCTACCACGCGTTTGCCGGCAGGACCTGCATGGACCGCCTCGCGTCCCGTCCCAACCTGCTGGTAATGCGCACCCTGTCCAAGCTGGGTCTCGCCGGCCTGCGCCTCGGACTGGTGGCGGGAGCGCCGGCGTGGCTCGCGGAAATCGACAAGCTGCGGCTGCCGTACAACGTCAACACCCTCAGCCAGCTCCTGGCCGAACGCATCATGGCCGAACCGGAAGCGCTGCTGGCCCAGGCGGCGGCGATCCGGGAGGCGCGAAGCGGGCTGTTCCAGGCGCTCTCCCGGTTGCCCGGCGTCGATCCCTACCCGAGCGACGCCAACTTCATCCTGTTCCGGGTTGCCGGCGCGGACCGGGTCTTCGCAGGCCTCAAATCCCGCGGTGTGCTGATCAAGAACCTAAGCGGTTCCCACCCGCGCCTCGCCGATTGCCTGCGGGTCACGGTGGGCACGCCGGAGGAAAACGGGACCTTCCTCGAGGCCCTGCGGGCCACGCTCGCGGCCTGATCTGGCATACTACGAACTCGATCAAACCATCGCGACGCGACGTCCATGCGCAAGGCCCAGGTCAATCGAGACACGCTGGAGACCAAGGTGAGCGTCGGCCTTGATCTGGACGGCTCCGGTCAGTCGAAGCTCGCCACCGGGGCGCCGTTCCTCGATCACATGCTCGACCAGGTGGCGCGCCACGGGATGCTTGATCTCGAGGTGAGCGCCCAGGGCGATCTGCACATCGATCTCCATCACACGGTGGAGGACGTGGGAATCACTTTCGGCCAGGCCTTGGCCCAGGCGCTGGGCGGCAAGAAGGGCGTTCGCCGCTACGGGCATGCTTATGTTCCCCTCGACGAGGCCCTTTCCCGGGTGGTGGTGGATCTCTCAGGGCGCCCCGGGCTCGAGTTCCAGGTGAAGTTTACCCGGGCCCGGGTGGGCGACTTCGACGTGGACCTGCTGCGGGAGTTCTTCCAGGGTTTCGTCAACCACGCGCAGGTGACGCTGCACGTGGACAACCTGCGAGGCGTCAACGCGCACCACCAGGCGGAAACCGTGTTCAAGGCCTTCGGGCGGGCGCTGCGCATGGCGGTGGAGCTGGACCCGCGAGCCAAGGGAACCCTCCCCTCCACCAAGGGCCAACTTTAGTCATCATTCCTGGAATTCCATGAACCGCGTCGCCGTTGTCGATTACGGCATGGGCAACCTGCGTTCCGTGTCCAAGGCGCTGGAGCACGTCGCCCCCGGCGCCCGGGTGGACGTCACCAGTGACCCCGAAATCGTTCACGCCGCCGACCGGGTGGTGGTCCCCGGCCAGGGGGCCATGCCCGATTGCATGCGGGAGCTGGATGCCCGGGGACTGCGCCCTTCGGTGCTGGAAGCCGCCGGCAGCAAGCCTTTCCTGGGAATCTGCATCGGGCTGCAGATGCTGTTCGATTACAGCGAGGAGGGCGGCGTCGCCGGGCTGGGGCTGCTCTCGGGGGCGGTGCGGCGCTTTCCCGCCGCGGCAATGGTGGATGCCAACGGCAACCGGCTCAAGGTCCCGCACATGGGATGGAACGAGGTGTGGCATTCGCGGCATCACGCGCTATGGGAAGGGATCCCGGATGGAAGCCGTTTCTACTTTGTCCACAGCTATTACGTGGATCCCGCTGACGCCGGGGTCGTGGTCGGGCGCAGCGATTATCCGTTTTCGTTCGCCTGCGCCGTGGCCCGCGCCAACATGTTCGCGGTGCAGTTTCACCCCGAGAAAAGCGCGGACGCGGGGCTTCGGCTCCTGGCTAATTTTGCCCAGTGGCAGCCAGCGTGAGCGCCTCGTGGCTCTTGCGCGGCCGCGTTGTGTAGTACACTTAGATTCACAGCTGCAATCTGCCCCCTCCTGAATCGCCCCCGGTTCCTTTTCGGCTTGTCCGTTTTTTCGCCGCCATGCTGATCATCCCTGCCATAGACCTCAAGGACGGGCATTGCGTCCGTTTGCGCCAGGGCAAGATGCAAGACGTCACCGTCTTCTCCGAGAACCCGGGCGGCATGGCGCGCCACTGGATCGAACAGGGCGCGCGGCGCCTGCATCTGGTGGATCTGAATGGCGCATTTGCGGGAAAGCCGGTGAACGAGGAAGCCATCCGGCAAATCGTCGCGGCGGTGGGTGATGACATTCCGGTACAACTGGGCGGCGGAATCCGGGACCTGGAAACCATCGAGCGCTACCTGGATGATGGCGTTTCCTATGTCATCGTCGGCACCGCTGCGGTCAAGACCCCCGGATTCCTGCACGAGGCCTGCAACGCGTTTCCGGGCCACATCATCGTCGGCCTCGACGGCCGGGACGGTAAAGTGGCGGTGGAGGGGTGGTCCAAGGTGACTGGTCATGACGTCATCGACCTGGCCAAGAAATTCGAGGATTACGGGGTGGAAGCGGTCATCTACACGGATATCGGGCGAGACGGGATGCTCACCGGGGTCAACGTGGAGGCCACCGTGGCGATCGCCCGGGAACTCTCCATCCCGGTGATCGCCAGTGGCGGAATCCAGAGCCTGGACGACGTGCAGGCTCTGTGCCAAGTGGAAGCGGAGGGCATCGTCGGAGCCATTACCGGGCGGGCGCTGTACGAGGGAAAGCTCGACCTTAAGGCGGCCCAGGCCTTGGCCGACCGGCTCGGAAAGCAGGATCGAGGATCCGGGATCCAGGATTGAGGAAATCCTCCAATCCGAGTCCCAGGCGCCGTCCGCTCCCAGCTTCGATCCTCGACCCTCATCCTGATTCATGGGCCTCGCCAAGCGTATCATCCCCTGCCTCGACGTCACCGCCGGGCGCGTGGTCAAGGGCGTGAACTTCGTGGAGCTGAGGGACGCCGGCGACCCGGTGGAAATTGCCCGGCGCTACGACGAGCAGGGCGCCGACGAGCTTACCTTTCTCGATATCACGGCGAGCTCGGATCAGCGCGATATCATCCTCCACGTGGTGGAGCAGGTGGCCGAGGAGGTCTTCATCCCGCTCACGGTGGGCGGCGGCATCCGGTCGGTGGAGGACGTTCGGCGGCTTCTGAACGCCGGGGCGGACAAAGTGAGCGTCAACACCGCGGCGGTCCAGAATCCCGAGCTTGTTTCCCAGGCCAGCGGCCGGGTGGGCTCCCAGTGCATCGTGGTGGCC
>DKBC01000037.1 GCA_002451065.1 Betaproteobacteria bacterium UBA6910 | reverse complement strand
ACCAAGCTCGACGTGCTGGACGGGGTGGAGACGGTTCGCCTTGCGGTGGGCTACAAGCTTGCCGGCGCCCAGGTGGACATCCTGCCGGTGGGTGCCGAGCAGATCGCCAGCTGCGAGCCGGTGTACGAAGAAATGCCGGGCTGGAAGGAGAGCACCGTCGGCGTCACTCGCTTGGATCAGCTGCCCGAGGCGGCGCGGGCTTACCTGAAGCGCATCGAGCAGGTCTGCGAAGTTCCGGTGGACATGGTCTCCACCGGACCGGACCGCGACGAGACCATCGTGCTGCGCCACCCCTTCAAGTGACGTCGGGATGATTCGCGCTCAGCCGTGTTGCGTGGGGATCCGGGGGCAACAAAAAAGCCGGTCGCTCGACCGGCCTTTCTTGCTGGTGCCCAGGAGAGGACTCGAACCTCCACGCCTCGCAGCGCTAGTACCTGAAACTAGTGCGTCTACCAATTCCGCCACCTGGGCGAGGGATCGGTAATTTAGTGTCAACACGCTGTTTTGTCAAATGAAGCGCGCCAATCTTCGCAGCCAGGATCCTCATCTCGAGCGCGAGCGGCGCAAGTATGCGCACCCGCTCCCGAGCCGCGAATTCATTCTCCAGGTGCTAGCCGACGAAGGCCTGAAACTCCCACCGGACGATCTGGCCCGGCTCCTGCGGATCAAGAGTTCCGAGCGGGAGGCGTTCGATCGCCGGCTCGAGGCCATGGTGCGCGACGGGCAGGTGATGCGCAACCGCAAGGGCGCCATCTGCGTCGTGTCGAAGCTGGACCTGATCCCGGGGCTCGTGCAGGGCCACCCGGACGGATTCGGGTTCCTGGTGCCCGACGAGGACGGTCCCGACATCTTTCTCTCCCCGCGCCAGATGCACAAAGTGCTGCATGGCGATCGCGCCATGGTGCGCATCACCGGCACCGACCGCCGCGGGCGGCCCGAGGGCAGCGTGGTGGAGGTGCTGGAGCGCGGCCGCGGCCGGCTCGTGGGTCGCTACTACACCGAGCGCGGGGTCGGGTTCGTGGTGGCGGAGAACCGCCGCATCAGCCAGGACATCGTGGTGCCCCAGGGCGAGGCCGCCGGTGCGGGCTCCGGTCAGGTGGTGATGGTGGACATCATGGAGTGGCCCTCCGATCACAACCAGCCCATTGGCCGCGTGGTGCAGGTGCTCGGGGATTACGGCGATCCCGGCATGGAGATCGAGATCGCATTGCGCAAGCACGATCTGCCCCACGAGTTTTCCCGGGAAGTCGAGGCCCTCTCGAAGAAGTTTCCCGGGCATGTGCGCGAGGCCGACTGGAAGGGCCGCGAGGACCTGCGCCCGCTGCCGCTGGTGACCATCGACGGCGAGACTGCGAAGGACTTCGACGACGCAGTGTTCTGCCGGCCCGAGGGCAAGGGTTTCCGCCTGTACGTGGCGATTGCGGACGTGAGCCATTACGTGCGCCCCGGAGATCCCCTGGACCGCGAGGCGCTGGAGCGGGGCAATTCGGTGTATTTCCCGCGGCGCGTGATCCCGATGCTGCCGGAGGTGCTTTCCAACGGGCTGTGCTCCATCAACCCGGAAGTGGACCGGCTGTGCATGGCCTGCGAGATGGAGATCACTGCCCGCGGCGACATCGCCAAATACCGCTTTTATCCGGCGGCGATGCGTTCCCACGCGCGGCTAACGTACACCGAGGTGGCGGCGATGCTGGAGCATCCGGACGGTCCCGAGGGGAGGCGCCGGCGCGGCCTGCTGCCCCAGATCCGCGACCTGCACCGGTTGTTCAAGCTGCTGGTGAAGGCGCGGGAGAAACGCGGCGCCATCGACTTCGAGACCATCGAAACGCAAATGATCTTCGATGACCGGGACAAGATCGAGCGCATCCTCCCGGTCAAGCGCAACGACGCCCACCGCCTTATCGAGGAATGCATGCTGGCGGCGAACGTGTGCGCTTCTGATTTTCTGGAGTCCCGCGGCCAGGCCACCCTCTACCGCGTCCACGAGGGGCCGACGCCGGAGAAGTTGGAGGGGCTGCGGGAGTTCCTGCGCGAATTCGGGTTGGCACTGGGAGGCGGCGATGATCCTCACGCCAAGGATTACGCCAAGCTCCTCACCCAGATCCGGGACCGTCCGGACGCGCAACTGATCCAGACCGTGATGCTGCGCTCGCTGAAGCAGGCGATGTACAGTCCGGACAACGTGGGCCACTTCGGGCTCGCCTACGAGTCCTACACCCATTTCACGTCGCCTATCCGCCGCTATCCGGACCTGCTGGTGCACAGGGCGATCAAGGCGGTGCTCGCGGGCGGGACCTACTCCCCGGGGGACTGGAAGGCCCTCGGCGCCCGCTGCTCCATGACCGAGCGGCGCGCCGATGACGCCACCCGGGACGTGGAGGCCTGGCTCAAGTGCTACTACATGCAGGACAAGGTGGGTGAGGTGTTCGACGGCAGTGTCAGCGGGGTGGCCTCCTTCGGGCTGTTCGTGGCGCTGGACGAAGTATATGTGGAGGGGCTGGTTCACGTCTCGGAACTCGGCTCCGACTACTTCCAGTTCGACCCGGCCAAGCACATGCTCAAGGGCGAGCGCACCCGGGCCCGCTACCGCCTGGGGGACCGCCTGCGGGTGCGCGTCGTGCGCGTGGACCTGGAGTCGGCAAAGATCGATTTCGTGCCCGTCGTGGAACCCGCCGCCGCCAAATCACGCGGGGGAAAGAAGGACGGCGGGGCTCCGCGCCGTCCGCGCGGCTGAGAATTGCTCCATGGCGGAGCGCCTGGTCTTCGGCTTTCACGCGGTGACGGCGCGGCTACGCCACGCGCCAGCCTCGGTGCGGGAGATCTATTACGACGCCCGACGCCACGACCCGCGCATGCGCTCTCTGCTGGGCCTTGCCCGGGGCAAGGGACTGCGGGTGATCGAGGCCGATGCCGAGCGTCTCGATGGGCTGGCCCGGGGTGGTCGCCACCAGGGCGTGGTGGCCCGGGTGGAACAGACGCAGCGGGCCCAGGACCTGGGCGAGCTGCTCGAGGACCTCACCGAACCTGCCCTGCTGCTGGTGCTGGACGGGGTGCAAGATCCCCACAATCTGGGTGCCTGCCTGCGGGTGGCGGATGCCTGCGGGGCCCACGCCGTGATCGTTCCCAAGGACCGGGCGGTGGGCATTACCGCCACCGTGGAGAAGGTAGCCAGCGGCGCGGTGGAGACCGTACCGTTCTTCCCGGTGACCAACCTGGCGCGCACCCTGCGCGAACTCAAGGAGCGGGGAGTGTGGGTCGTGGGGGCCGCGGCGGGCGCGGCGGGCGAGCTCTACGGAGTGCGGCTCCAGGGGCCCCTGGCGTGGGTCCTGGGAGCCGAGGGCGAAGGGTTGCGGCGGCTCACGGCCGAGACCTGCGACGAACTGGTCGCCATTCCCCTGCACGGCGCGGTGGAAAGCCTGAACGTTTCGGTGGCCGCCGGCATCTGCCTGTTCGAGACCCGGCGCCAGCGGCGCGCCGGCGCGCTGCTCGGGGGCGCCTCCAAGCCCTTGGATTGACGCGGGAACTCCGCTATAATGCGCAGCTTTCCCGAGCTCCGGCCCGGGATTCCCCGGCGATCCTTGCCCCACCGTCAGTCGCGGCGGGGGGCTTCTACCCACAAGGAGATCTGATGCGACACTACGAGATTGTTTTTATCGTTCACCCCGATCAGAGCGAGCAGGTGCCCGC
>DKBC01000322.1 GCA_002451065.1 Betaproteobacteria bacterium UBA6910 | reverse complement strand
CTTGCCCGCGCCGTTTTCGCCGAGGAGCGCGTGCACCTCCCCGGCGTTCACGTCGAACGAGACGTCGGCGTTGGCCACCACCCCGGGAAAGCGCTTCGTGATGCCGAGCATTTCCACGCGGCGGACGCGGCCTTGTGGGGCGCAGGATGCTGCAGGTCCCGTCATGTCGCCTCGCTCGCTCGCGGGTCCCTCTCGCACCCGTGGGGTCGGCTCCCCGCTCCCGCCGCGCAGGAGCGGGGACCGCCGTCCGAGTTACGGAGTGATCTTGATGGCGCCGCTCTGGATGCCTTTGATGGCCTTGTCCCCGGCCGCTCTTGCGTCCTTGGGCAGTGCGAAGCCGGGATTGTAGACGATCTTCAGGCCGCCGTTGGTGAGCTGCGCGACGTATTTTTCCCCGCCCAGCTTGCCGGCCTTGCTGTTCTTGATCATTTCCTTGAGCACTCCGGTCCAGTCGTACTGCTGGCTGGCGACGACGAGCTCGGGCGCCAACGAGGACTGATCGTACTGTGTGCCGAACCAGAGCACCTTGCCCTTCTCCTTCGCCGCGCCGATGGAGCCCACCACGGCCTGGGACGAACCGGTGAGCACGTCTGCGCCCGCGGCGATGTGCGTCTTGGCCGCCTCCGCCATCAGCGCCACGTTCGAGAACGAACCCGTCCACGTCTTGGAAACGCGGATGCCGGGATCGACGGACGCGACGCCCTGGGCAAAGCCGGATATGTAGGTCTTGGCGTCTCCGATCTCGACGGGTCCGGTCACGCCGATCACCTTCGACTTGGTCAGCTTGGCCGCGAGGACGCCGTTGACGTAGCCGCCCTGTTCAGCGGCCGCGGTGTAGGCATACACGTTCGGCAGCCCGAAGGTGTTCACGTCCGTGCCCCAGGCGAAGATCGTCTTGGGAAAGTCCTTGGCGATCTCCTCCACCGAGGAGCCGTACTGGGAGCCATGCGCGATCACCATGTTGAAACCCTGGCTGGCGTAGTCGCGAATCGCGGCGGCGGCGTCGGGAACCTTGAACATTCCCTCGGAATAGGCGATCTGCAGCGCGGTTTCGCCCCCCATTTCCTTCTGCACCGCCTTGAGCGCGCTGAACATGGACTGGCTGAACGCCATGTCCGTCGTCGCGCTCGGCATCACGATCGCGATCCGAAAGGGGGCGGCTGCGGCCACCGTCGGCCCGCCGAGAGGGGCTGCCAGGAGCGCAACCGCCAGTGCAACGATGGAGAATCTGCGGATACTCATCTCTTTCCTCCCTGCAAGAAGTTTGTGGACGGTACGAGGGGAAGCGACACGATCGATCGGTTGGGCACGGACACGCCGAGCGCCCGGGGAGCCAAGGAAGTCTCGAGCCATCAATGCTCGCCCCGCTCGAAGGGTTTGTTCAAGGCCGTCGGCTGGCGTGCGAGGCTCGGCGCCAGGGCCAAGGCGGCGATCGTCAGGACGTAGGGCAGCATGACGGCGAGATCCGACGGGATCTTCACGTTCAACACCTGCATCCAAAGCTGGAAGGCGTTGACGGCGCTGAACAGGAGCGCCCCGCCCATGATCCCCACGGGCCGCCAGCCGCCGAAGTATACCAGCGCCACCGCGATGAATCCCATCCCGGCCGTAAGGTTTTCCTGAAAGAGGTTCACCAGGGCGAGGGAGAGGGACGCGCCCGCGAGCCCGGACAGCACGGCGCCCAGGCAGACGCTCGCGTACCGCACGCGGTCCACGCTCACACCCAGCGAATCCGCGGCAGTCGGGTTGTGGCCCACGGCCTTGATCTTCAGCCCCCAGGACGTCCGGTCGAGAAACCACCAGGCGAGCGGCACCGTGAGGAACGCGGCGTACACCGGGAGGCTGTGTTGGAAGAGGATCTCGCCGAGGACCGGGATGTCGCTCAGAAGGGGGATCTTGAGGGGCTTGAAACCGACGACGGTCTTGACCGTTCCGATCGTCACCTTGAAAAGGAGAGAAGACACGCCGAGCCCGACCATGTACAGGCCGATACCGCTGATGCCCTGCTCCGCCTTCAGCGTCACGCTGATGAGCGACATGAGGAGGCCCATCAAGAGCCCCACGAGCATGGCAGCCAGCACTCCCAGCCACAGGCTGCCGGTCGTCAGCGCGACGAAGAAGGCGGCGTACGCGCCGAGGAGCATGATCCCGTCCACCCCCAGGTTGAGAACGCCGGAGCTCTGGCCGATCGCCTCGCCTACGGCCGCAAAGAGGTAGGGGGTGGCGAGGCGAACCGCCGAGGCGAGAATGCCGGTCACGACCGGCAGGCTGAAGATCGTCATCTGCTCGGGCACTAGCGGTCCTCGCCCTTCGCCGCCACGATCGCGCGTCGGGCGGCCCAGCGCCGGGTGAGCAAGGCCGAGCCGACCACGAACATCACGACCAGCCCGAGCACGGTGTCGATGAGCGCGGAGGGCACCTGCACGGCGCGCTGCATCTTGTCCGCCCCGACGAGCAAGCTCCCGAAGAGCCACGAAGCGGGAACGACGCCGAGGGGATGCAAGCCGCCGAACAAGGCGGCGACGATTCCGGAAAAGCCGTAGCCGCTCGTGACACCCTCCAGCAACCGGTGCTGCACCCCGATCACCTCGACGACTCCGGCGAGCCCGGCGAACCCGCCGGCCAGCGTCAGGGACAGCGCTTGGTAGACGGGCACGTTGATCCCGGCATACCGGGACGCCTCTCGGTTCAGCCCGACGGCACGGATCCGGTAGCCGATGGTCGTGCGCCAGAGAAAGACGTACACCGCTGCGGCTAGCAGGACGGCGATGATCGTCCCCGCGTGCAGCAGGGTCTGCGGCACGAGCCGGGGAAGCCAGACATGCTCGGGAAGGCGTTCGGACTGGGGCAGGAACGTGCCCGCCCGGACGCCGGCCGGGTCGATCAGCGGGCCCCGGAGCAGGAAGTTCATCAATTGGATGCCGATGGCGTTCATCATCACGGTGCTGAGGATCTCGTTGACATTCAAGCGGACTTTCAGGAGCCCTGGGATCAAGCCCCAGAGGGCGCCGGCGAGAAAGCCCGCCACCATGGTCGCCGGGAGCAGCAGCCAGCCGGGCCACCCGCGAAACGCGAGGGAGAACCAGGTCGCCATGAGCGCGCCGGCGATGATCTGCCCCTCCCCGCCGATGTTGATCACGCTCGCCCGAAACGCGATGCAGATGCCCAGGCCCACGAGGAGGAGGGGCGTCGCCTTCACGAGCGATTGCGTGAAACCGGAGACGCTGCCGAACACGCCTTGGATCATGGCGGCGTAGGCGCTGACGGGGTCCGCCTTGAGGAGGAGCAGCAGCACGGCCCCGATCAGCAGCGCGGCAACCATGGCCAGGGCGGGAAGGACCGCTCGGAAGCCGACGTCTCTCCAGTCGAACGTGACTCTGCGGGCAGGGCGAACCGTGCCGGCAGTCCCATGGGGCGGCATCGACCTACCTCCTAAGCGGGCGGGGAAGTCCGCGCCGGGACCGGCAGCTTGCCGCCGGTCCCGGCGCGGGCCCGGATCATAGCACAGGTCTCGAAGCCGGCGCATCGGGACCTGGTCGCCCGATCGGGGGTCTTCAGGAGAGCCTCTCCGCCCCCTCTTCCAAGAGCCGGCTGAGTCTCTCCGCGGGGTTCTTGACCTTGGCGAGGAAGATCATGGCTGCGATCACGTAGGGCTTGTGGGAAGCCTCCTTATACAGAGACGTGCGGTGCCGATCGAAGACCGTCGCCTGCACCTCACCCCGCTCGCAGCTCACCCCGGAGATGTCTGCGGGCAGGCAGTGCAGGTAGAGGGCGTTTCCGTCCGTGGTCGTCTTCATGAGCTCTTCCGTGCACTCCCAATCCTTGTGGGTTGCGTTCTCGGCCAGGAGTTCCTTTTCCAGCGCCTTGATGCCGGCCATGTCGCCTGCGCCGAAAAGAGCCGTGCGCTTCTCCATGGCCGCGAAGGGCGCCCAGGACTTCGGATAGACGATGTCCGCGTCCTTGAACGCCGCTTCCATGCTGTGGGTTCGAACGAAGCTCCCGCCGTACCGNNATCAGGTGCGCCAGGTCCGCCATGGATTGGGTCGGATGGTCGAGGTCGCACTGGAGGTTGACGAGCGTCGGCCGCTGCTCGAGGACGCCCTCGAGGTGTCCCTGGTGGACGGCCTGCGCCACTTCCAGCATGTAGGCGTGGCCCTTTCCGATGTACATGTCGTCCCGGATCCCGATCACGTCGGCCATGAAGGAGATCATGTTCGCCGTCTCCCGGACCGTCTCGCCGTGCGCCACTTGAGACGTCGACTCGTCGAAGTCCTGCACCTCGAGGCCGAGGAGATTGCACGCAGAGGCGTAGCTGAACCGGGTCCGGGTGGACTGGTCCCGAAAGATCGAGATCCCCAGACCGCTGTCGAAGATCCGGGCCGACAGATTCCTCTCTCTCATCGCCCTCAGGATTCCTGCGACCTCGAGCACGCCAAGGAGTTCGTCTTGCGTCTTTTCCCAAGTGAGAAGGAAGTCCTTCGAGTACAGGCCCCTGGTCTTTCGCTTCGCGAACTCCCGAATCATCTCCTGAATACCGATCTTGTCCATGCCGTTCTGCTCTCTCTCTTCCTCGCGGATCTCCTGTTTCACGTTTCGCGTACCTACGGGGCTGTCAGAGATAACTTTTGCCATCGGTCCGTGCGAGGGCGGGGCCAGCGAAGCGCGGCGCGGCCACCTCCGGAGCGCGTCATGTCGAATCGCGCCGCGCGCAGTCGGCCCTGCCCGAAGCAGCGGACCTGCGAGAGCTAACTTCTGACAGCTCCTATCGCCCCACCGTTCCCAAGAGGTACGGGTACTCCCGGCAGACGGTCTCCACGACGGCGGCCACCGCGGCCAGCTTCGGGTCCCATTCGTGCCGGCCCCCGGCCGTGGGCACGACCCGCCCGTCCTTCGCGCGCAGATGGAAGAGCCGCCCCTCCAACCGGAGCGTGACCGCAGGTCCGGTGCCGCCGCCCTCGAAGAAAAACCCGCTGTTCTCGCTGTCGGCGAAGTCCTCGCCCAGGCTGAAGAGCGTCAGCTTGTCCTTGTAGGGCCTGCCTTCCACGGTGTAGGGGCAGAACCGGGTGCAGTTACCGCACTCGTTGCATAGCGCGTCGAGGTGGAGGATCTGGGGGCGGCCGTCCACCTCGAGGGCCACGTTGGCGCGGTTGGGGCAGACGTCCACGCACTTGTTGCAGACCGCGTTGCACTCGAGGCAGCGCTCGGCTTCTTGCGCGCCGAAGGCCCCGTCTCCCCCGAGCCCAGCGATCGTCCCGGCCTCGCGCACCCTGGCCTTCTTGCCCATGACGTCCTGCGGCCGGACTTCGAGCAAGGGACCCCGGTACGAGGCCTTCTCGTGGGGCGCCCACCCGGGGAGCTCCCTTCTGCAGATCGCTTCGGAAACCTTTCGCGCTTCGGCGATGCACCGCGCGACCGTCGAAGGCCCCGTGAGCGCGTCCCCTCCGATGAACACGCCTTCCCGGTCGGTCTCCCCGGTTTCCGGGTCGACCGCGGGCCTGCCCCGAGCCCCGAGAGTGAGCCCGGCGGCAACCAGCAACTTCCAATCCGTTTGCTCTCCGATCGCGGCGATCACCGTATTCGCCGCCAGGACCTCGGTGGCCTGCGTTGCCACCGGAGCTCTGCGCCCGGTGCGGTCCGGCTCTCCCAGGGCCATCTTCCGGCAGAAGAGGGCCCCGTCGACGCCGAGGCTTTCCGGGTTCGTCAGGAACGCGAACCTGACGCCCTCCCGGCGGCACTCTTCGTACTCCTCCGGGGCGGCGGGCATCTCCTCGGGGGTTCTCCGATAGACCACGGTCACCGACTCGACGCCCCGCACCCGCAAGGCGGCGCGCGCGCTGTCCATGGCCGTGTTGCCGCCGCCGACCACGGCGACCACCCGGTTGCGGAAGAAGAAGCCGTCACAGGTGGCGCAGGCCGACACGCCGAAGCCCATGAACTTCCGCTCGCTCGGCAGCCCGAGCCAGCGGGCGGTGGCGCCGGTGGCG
>DKBC01000325.1 GCA_002451065.1 Betaproteobacteria bacterium UBA6910 | reverse complement strand
ATCGCGGGCTGGCATCGTGTGGACGTGCTGGTGAACAATGCGGGCGCGGTGATGGACGCCCAGCTCAAGGACATGAGCGACGAGCAGTTCGACCGCATCATCGATATCAATCTCAAGGGCACTTACCGCTGCGCGCGGGCGGCGGTGGGACACATGATCAAGCAGGGCTCCGGCGTCATCATCAACGCGTCCTCCATCGCCGGGGTCTACGGCAACTTCGGGCAGACCAATTACGTGGCGGCCAAGGCCGGCGTGATCGGCATGACCAAGACCTGGGCCCGGGAATTGGGCCGCAAGGGTATCCGCGTCAACGCGGTGTGCCCGGGTCTGATCGAGACGCCCCTGACCGCGGACCTGCCGGAGAAGGTGATGGAGGTGATGCGTACCCGGATTCCCCTGGGCCGGGCCGGCCGCCCGGAAGAGATCGCCAGCGTCTACGCCTTCCTCGCCTCGGATGACGCGAGTTACATCAACGGCGCGGTGATCGAGGTCAGCGGCGGGATGTCGCTCTAGCCTGGGGCTGTCCCTGGGCCGGCGCGTAGCCCACGTCCAGGACGCGGATCTTCAGCTTGCCGATGAAGTCGAGCAGGGGCAGCATGTCGACGAGGCCGTCTCCCTCCAACATCCTGAGGTGGGTCGCGTCGGCGCCGACCTGGCCGAAGGTCGGGTCCACCGGCAGCCAGACGCCGTCCACCAGGCTTTCGTTCCAGCTGTGGTAGAGGAAGCCGTCCAGCTCCGCCGAATAGACCAGCCCGCTCACCACGCGGGTCGGGATTCCCAGGGAGCGCGCCAGGGCCGCGAACAGCCAGGCATGGCCCTGGCATTCGGCCTTGCGGGTCTGAAGCACGTCCAGTGCCGAGAACACATCGGAAGGGTCGCGCTCGACGTTGCTCTGAATCCAGTCCACCAGGAGGCGGGTGCGGGCGAGATTGCCGGTTTCCCCGCCGACGATGGTGCGGGCGGTGTTGCGGATCTGTGGCGCCGCCGTCTGCACCGTGACACTCGTTGCCAGGTACTTGGCATTCGGCGGCGCTTCCTGGTCACGGCCTGTGGCGCCGGGGTGACCGGGCGCCACGCTGCGTACCACGCAGCGCACACCATCGGGTGACGGCGCGCACTCCTGTCCCGCGCCCGAAGGCAGGCCCTTGCCGGCGGGCAGGCCGCTCACCAGCGCTTCGAGGCGCGTGGCGGAGCGGGGGTGCCCGATGGGGCGGTCCGGTTTCACCCGGCTGAATTCCAGCAGCGCCTCCTCCTTGTTGACGCTGGCGGCGAGCAGGTAGCGCCGGGCCGCGTCCTCGTTCTCCAGGGCCGAGATCATCACCCCGTTCAATGCCAGCTCGAACACGGGCAGACCTTCCTGATTCAGCCAGGTCGTCGTGGTGAACCCGTGCAGGCGGGTGGCGAGCTTGTAGGCGGACCCCGTGAACAACTCGCTGGTCTCCCAGCCTTCCACCGCCTGGGTGACTTCCGCCAGGGCCTGGTTCTCACCGTCATAGACGGTGTAGCGGTAATCCGCGCCCACCCGCAAACCCGTGAGGACCGGCACGAGGTTGACGGCGCTCATGGGGTAGAGATTGTCCTCCAAGGAGAACGCCTGCTCCAGGGGCCGGCCGCCGGTTACCACCGTGGTGCGCAGCGTGGAGCCTTCCACCTGTCCGCTGATCTCCATGGGGGTGCCGTCGATCACATAATCGTAGTGAAAGCGATCCAGGGTAAGGTCTTCATGGACGACGTCGAGGGAGCGCAGGGAGATGCTCTTGCTCACGCTTAGGAATCGCAGGGAGATCACGGCTTCGGCGTCAATCTCGTACCGGTCCGGCTGCGAGCCGCGATGCAGGGCAAGCCGGGAAAAGCCGATCTTTTCGCCGTTGAAGATGACGCCGGTCCAGTACTCGGGCCAGGGCCAGGCGGAGAGTTGGTGACGGGTCGGTGCCTCCGGGGGCTCCTCCGCGTCCTGGAAGTACAGGGAGGCGCAGCCCGGCAGTAGCAGCGGGACGAGCAGCGCCAGAACAATCCGCCGCAGGCAAACCATCCTGCAATGGCCTCTAGCGCCGGGCGCCGGTCGCCGCCAGCCGCGCATTGGCGGCGCCCAGTCGCTCGATCAGGATGCGCAGGAAGGCCTTGATGAACATGACCTGACAGTCGCTGGTGGCACGCACCAGCGCCTGGGCCTTGATTTCCATCACCACCGATTGCGTGAGGGTCGTAATGGTGGTGCTGCGCTTTGCGGTGGGGTTCTCGAAGTAAATCATCTCGCCGAAGCAGTCGCCCGGACGCAATATGGCCAGCACGCTGCCCTCCCGCGTGACGCTGACTTCGCCCTGGGTGAGAATGTAAAAACTGTCTCCCAGATCGCCTTCCTTGATGACCTGCAAACCGGGTTCCAGGGTCTTCCACGCCGAGAGGCGCAGGGTTTCCCAGATCTGGACATCGCCAAAATCCCGGAAAAACGAGAGGCGGCGAAGGCGGTCGAATTTTTCGGTGTCGCTGAGGGTTTCCCGGGATTCGGAGAGTCCCCTCGCGAACGCCGATAGATCCCGGGAGAAACTGGACCACGTTCGATAGCGCTCGCTCATGTCCCGGTGGATGGCCCGCATCACGATCCGGTTGAGTCTCGTGGGGAGATTCGGACGGCGCTCGATGGCGGGCACCTGCACTCCGTTGAGGATCTGGTCGGTCAGTCCTACCTGGGTTGTCGCGGTGTAGGGCAAATTGCCGGTCAGCAGGCGGTACATCACCACGCCCAAGGAGTAGATGTCGGTCTGCTGGTTCAGGGGATACTCGCGGATTTGCTCCGGCGACATGTAGGCGGGCGTGCCGATTCCCTGGATTGCGGTCTGCTCCTGCCGTGAAAACAGTGCAAGCCCGAAGTCCGTGATCTTGATGTCTCCGTCAGCTCCGAGAAGGATGTTTCCGGGTTTGATGTCCCGGTGAATCACGCCATGGCTATGGGCGAACGCCAACGCCCGGCTGCATTTCCAGATGATCTCGACCACCTCCGGGATCGGCAGCAGAGTGTCCGGCGTTGAGTATGCCTCCAGGGTCGGGCCGGTCACATATTCCATCACCGTGTAGTGATAGCCTTCGGTGTTGGCCGCGTCGTAAATAGCAACGATGTGGGGATGAACCAGCCGTCCGGCGAGGGCCGCTTCGTTCTGGAACAGGTACTCGAAGCGCTTCAGCAGCTGCTCGTCGTTGGGGTCCTCCGGAAACAGCACCTTGATGGCCACCTCCCGGTCGGCGAACGGGTCCCGGGCGAGATATACACGGCTGGTGGCGCCCCGTCCCAGCTCCCGGATGATCTCGTACTTGCCGATCGCGCTTGGAATGTTCCCCATGGTGCTCCTCAGAAAATCGCCGCAATCTTGGACGTATCCGGCCACTCCACGACGCCGCGCTCGGTGACCAGCGCGCTCACCAGCGCGGCGGGAGTCACGTCGAAGGCGGGATTGCGCACCGGCACTTCGGGAGGCGCCCAGCGCAGGTCGCGGAAACCCAGCACCTCCTCCCTGGGACGTTCCTCGATGGGGATGTCGCTGCCGGAGGCGACGGAGCGGTCAATGGTGGACAGGGGCGCGGCCACGTAGAACGGCAGCCGGTGGCGCTCCGCGAGCACCGCCAGCATGTAAGTGCCGATCTTGTTGGCAATGTCGCCGTTGGCGGCCACCCGGTCGGCGCCGACGATGACTGCATCCACCTCGCCGCGGCTCATCAGATGGCCGGCCATGCTGTCGGTGATGAGGGTGACCGGGATTTGCTCCTGCAGCAGTTCCCAGGCCGTCAGGCGGGCGCCCTGCAGGAAGGGGCGGGTCTCGCCGGCGATGACGGAGACCCGCTTGCCCGCGTCCCGCGCCGAGCGAATGATGCCCAAAGCCGTCCCGTGACCCGCGGTCGCCAGCGCTCCGGCATTGCAATGGGTGAGGACCCGGACGCCGTCGGCGAGCAGCCGAGCGCCATGCTCTCCGAGGCGGCGGTTGGCCGCCTCGTCCTCCCGATGAATCGCCTGCGCTTCCGCGAGCAGTTCCCCGGCCGCCTCGCCACCGTTCCCCTCGCCCAGAGCATTCCAGCGCCGGCGCACGCGTTCCAATGCCCAGAACAGGTTGATCGCGGTGGGGCGGCTGGCGGCGAGCCGGGCAAACGCGGTTGCCATGGCGGCGCTGCGCTCTGCCGCGGGTCGATCCTGCACGCGTATGGCTTCGAGCGCGAGGCCATAGGCCGCGGCGCAGCCGATGGCCGGCGCTCCGCGCACCACCATGGCGCGGATGGCCTGGGCGACTTCCGCCGCGCTGGAGCAGGCGACATACTCGAATTGCTGGGGCAGCAGCCGCTGGTCGATCAGCTCCAGCCGCTGCTGGCGCAGGCGCAGGGTTTCGACGCTCATGCTACGGCCTCAATTCGGCTTGCCACCGCGGACCGCTCCAGCAGCTGCCCGAACCCACGGCGCCAGTTGGTTTCCCCAGGGTTCGCGTACAGTATGTCGCTTCCGCCGAAGGCGAAGGTCGCTTCGACCGTTACGGCTGCCGGATCTGCGGTTTCGTAGCCATGAGCGGCAGGATCGGACGCCAGCGCTCCCAGGGCAGATCGGGGAGCGACCACTGCGGCCCCCTGGTCCAGGAGCCGGGAGGCGAGTCCCGAATCGCGGGCCGCCGCACCGGGAGTGAGCACCGCCACCTGGCCCAGCAGGGGCGTCGCCGGGTCGCTGCGCGCGCTTTGCTCGAAGCCCGCGTATTCCAGTTCCGCTTGCGCCATGAACGCTTCAGGAGCCGAAGCGTAGCGGTCATGGGCGCTGGCACGGCAGATGATCTCGATATCGTGGCGATAAAGCTCGGCCGCAATGTCCGCATAGCCGGGGCTGACGCCGAAGGCAACGAGACCCCATTCCGGGTCCAGGACCACGCGAGGAGCGGGATCGATGAATGGCTTCCAGTCTTCGCCCAGGTGGCGCTGGAGATAGTTCCGGTAGCGCGCGGCAAAAGCGCTCGGGTTACGGTCCAGCATGGGAACCCGGCGGCAGAACACCGCATGCTGGGGCGTGCCGGGGCCCTGCTGGGAAATCTCGACCAGGTCGCTGCGGCGAGCGAAGGCGAGGGTGGCTGGGTCCCGCAGGATGCGGGCGATCAGCGGTTTTCCGGCGACGCGGGACACCTGCTGGCGCAGCTGCGCGAGACCCAGGGTATCGACGCCCGGGTCGGGTGCGAAGGCGCCGGGTAGCTCCCAGGCGCCGCGGGAAGCGAGATAGTCCTCGGCCAGGGTAACCAGCCGCAGCATGTTTTCGTAGGAGTCGCGGGCGCTCGCGCCGAAGCTGACGACGCCGTGGAACTGCAGGATGAGGCCGATGGTGCGCGGCGTGCCCCGGGCGCGAAACACCGCCAGGCAGGCCCGCGCCAGCTCCACCCCGGAGTGGCGATAGGGTACCAGGGGGGCGCGCTCTCCGAACACGGTGTTGGCGATGGATGCGCCGTGTTCGCTATTGACCAGGGCAAGGATGGCGTCGGCGTGGGTATGGTCCACGCAAGGGAAGGGGAGGGCCGCGTGCAGCAGGGTCTCGATGGACGGTTTGGGCGCCCCCGGTTTGACGAGCAAGGCATCCAGACGGCGTTTCATCTCCCGGTTGTCGAGGTCCGGCTCGTCCAGCAGCCCGCGCGCCGGCGCCAGGCGCAGCGGGGCGAAGTGCTCGGGGCCGACGCTGGCAAGGTCGGCACCACTGGCCTTGACGTAGAGAATATCTTCGCCGGAATCGGCGGTCTTAAGGGAAGTATTGCCCCCGCCGTGGAGCACCAGGCAGGCGTCGCGGCCGAGCAACCGGGAAGCGTACACACGCTGTCCCAGTTCGCCGGAAAAACCTGCCGCCTCGTGCTCGTTCCAGAGGCTCTTCATGGCGACCCTAGGCGCACCCGATGGGCCTCATGCTGCGGCGACGCGGGAAGCCCGCCGGCTCGACGCCTCGCTGCCGCCGCTCCGTTCGGAAAATGCCCATACGGTACAATAACATATTCGCCATTGGGGGCGCCTAACCTTTCGATGCCTGCCAGAGCCTACCTGATACGTCTTGTCCCATGGGACAAGGCAAGCGCCGAGTTGCGGGCGGTGCGCGACGAAGTGTTTGTCCGGGAACAGGGGGTGCCTGAGGATTTGGAATGGGACGGGCTCGATGCGGCTTCCATTCACGTCCTGGCGATGACTCGCGCGGGCGACCCCATAGGCACGGCGCGGCTCACGGCCGATGGCCGCATCGGTCGCATGGCGGTGCGGCGCGCCTGGCGCGGCAAGGGCGTCGGCAAGGCATTGATGGAGGCGATGATGCGGGCAGCCCGGGAGCGCGGTTTTGACCATATTGTGCTCAATGCCCAGACCCATGCCCAGGGATTCTATGCCCGATTCGGATTCCACCCAGAAGGAGGCGAGTTTCTCGACGCCGGCATTCCCCATGTGCGCATGGCAGCGCGCCTGGTGCCCAAGTCAGGCCGCTGAAGGCTGCAAGGAAAACTCGAATTCGGCCGCGCCGAGGCAGGCGCCCTCGGGCCCGAAGCGACGCTCGATGAAGTGGGCCTGGCCCTGGCTGTTTACCAGCAAAACCGTGGACGAGCGGGTTCCGTAGTTGGCCGACTTGATGAAGGCCGACGAAAGCAGCCGCTCCCACTCGAGCCCCACACCGGTCTCGGGCAGTTCTTCGTCCGCCGGGCGGTAACCGTCGGCCAGGATCCGGAACAGGCCTTCCACCAGTCCCGGCTTGTCGTGGGACAACATCTCGAAGAAGGCGGCCTTGACGCGCTCGACCTTCGGCCACGGCGTGTCCAGGAGATGGTTGCTCAGACCGTACACTCCGGGTCCCAGGGCCCGCGGCGTACCGGCCCGGTTGGAAAAATAGGCGGCCTCTTCAAGGGTGCCCGCCACCAGATTGAAGCTGTTGTATGCGTCGGCGTCACGGCTCACGAGGCCGAGATAATCCAGAGGCGGGTGGCCGCCCTCGAGGAAGCCCCGCACCAGGAGGCCCCGGGACCTGCGGGTTTCTCGAAGTTCGCGGGGATCGCGGTAATTCGTGACCGCGGCGAACCGGCCACAGCGCGTGACGCCGAGCCAGGTGCCGCCCTCCCGAAGATCGCGCCCGGCAAGAATATCCGGCCGGTCGCCCCAGAAATCGGCAGGCGCCGTAGGTCTCGCGTAAAATTCATCGCGGTTTGCCGCGACGATCAGCGGAAATCGCGGATGGGTGTTGAACGCGAACAGGGCAAGGCACATGGGAATGGATGGGAACGACGCACGAGCCCGGTTCGTGACACGGCGGGCGGATTAGCAAAGAGATTTCTCCAGTTGGACCCGGGTGAATCTCCCGCTCTTTCTTTCCTCCCGAGCGCTGGCGATCATGGCCGAATTGGCGCGACATGTTACCGTGCGGCGCCCGGCCGGCGCAAACCTCGCGTGCCAGTGGCGCCGCCGCCCCATTACCAACACAGCCGGAACCGCCGCATAGGTCCGGCGGATTCTGAATCGGAGTCGAAGATGAAACGGTATCTCATCCCCCGCGGCGCGCTCGCCGCATGTGTCCTGGCAGGGGTGGCGTCGGCGACCCTGCCTTCCGCGCTGGCCGACGAAACCGAGGGACTGGCGCGCTGCGCGGCCGTCGAAGACGACGGAGCCCGGCTCCGGTGCTACGACGAACTGGCGGGAAGGGCCCCGGTGGAAGCCGTCGCCGCGCAACCGAGTCAGGGCCGTATGCCGGAGGCGGCGGATCAGCCCGCGCTCTACTCGCCCCTTTCCGTGCGTTGGGAACTCGATCCTGCAACCAAGCGCGGAACCTTCAATTTCACGGGCTATCGCCAGAACTACTTTCTGCCCTATCACGACACCAACAGCCGCAACAACAGCCCGTCGGCGCCGGGCAAGCCGCCGCTGGCGCTGCCCGAGGACCTGGACCATACCGAGGCCATGTTCCAGCTGAGCTTCAAGGTCAAGCTGGTGGAGGGCCTGATCGGGGAGGGCGACGACCTCTGGTTTGGCTATACCCAGCAGTCAATGTGGCAGATGTATAACAAGGCGCTGTCTGCGCCGTTCCGCAATACCGACTTCGAACCGGAAGTGATGTACGTGATCCCCACCGATCACAACTTCTTCGGGCTCAAGCTGCGGATGGTGAATCTGGGCCTGGTGCACCAGTCAAACGGGCGCGGCGAGCCGCTGTCGCGCAGCTGGAACCGTGCCTACGCGCAGTTCGGCCTCGAGCGGGGCAACTTCGCCTTGCTGGTGAAGCCCTGGTATCGCTTCGACGAGGACACGCCGGATGACGACAATCCGGACATCAGCGACTATGTCGGCCGGGGCGAGCTCCTGGGAATCTACAAGTGGCGCAAGCACGAGTTTTCCGCCCGGTGGCGCAACAACTTCCAGCTCCATGACAATCGCGGCTCGATCCAGCTGGGCTGGAGCTTCCCGCTGGTGGGGCGGCTCAGGGGCTATCTCCAGTTCTTCAACGGCTACGGCGAGACGCTTCTCGACTACAACCATCAGCAGTCCACCATCGGGGTGGGCGTCCTGCTGACGGAGTGGCTCTAGCTAGCCGGAGAGGGTGGACGCGCTCACCACCCGGTTGCGGCCGCCGTCCTTGGCGCGGTAGAGGGCGCGGTCGGCGGCCTCCACCAGTTCCCGCATGGCGGCGTCGAGGCCGCGGGTGCCGGGGAGCGAAGGCAGGGCCGCGAGTCCCACCGAAAGGGTGACCGGCAGGGAAACCTGCTCGGGTAGTTCGAAGGGGCGATCGGCGATGCTGCGCCGGATGCGCTCGGCGATGGCCATGGCCTGGGGTTCGTCGGTCCCGGACAGCAGCGCAGCAAATTCCTCGCCGCCGTAGCGGGAGAGGGAATCCGAGAGCCGCAACTGGCTCTTGATGCGTCCCGCCACCTCCCGAAGCACCCAGTCGCCCACCTGGTGGCCGTGGCCGTCGTTGATGCGCTTGAAGTGGTCGATGTCCAGCAGCAGGCACACCAGGGGAGATCTCCGGCGCAGTCCCAGTCCGGTTTCTTCCCGCAGCCGCTCGTCGAAGTAGCGCCGGTTGTGCACACCGGTGAGAGGGTCGGTAAGGCTGATGTTCTTGAGCCGCTCGGTAATGCACACGTTGTCAACGCACACCGTCACCACGGCTCCCAGATGCTCCAGGAAATCGGTGGCCAGGTCCCGCGTAAAGCGATTCTGATCATTGCTGCCCAGGTTGAGGCTGCCGATGAGCCTGCCATGGCGCGCGAGGGGAAGCAGGGCCACGTTCCCGGGAAGGGGCAGGTTGCGGGGAAACAGGAAGCCGTGCTTCGCGGGGTCGAATTTTCCCAGCAGGGGGCGCGGGACCCCGCCGTAGAACGCGGACAGGCGCAGGTCATTCTGCATGAACATCAGGTCGGGGTAGTCGCCGACCTCGACTTTCGCGGCTTCCAGGGCTCGGCGGATCTCGTACTCGGGATCCACCAGGGCCAACGCCACCGAGTCGAGGCCAAAGGTCTTTCGGTGCTGGAACAGCAGGGTCTCGATGAGCTCCCGGAAGCCGTTGGCAGCGATGACGCGCAGTTCCTGCTGCTGGAACCGGCGCAGGGAACGCTCGTTCTCTCTCGCCCGCGCAATGAGCGCTTCCAGACTTTCGCGGGAATCCCGGTCTGCGGATCCCGGACCCGATGTGGCGGACGCACCTGGGGGTTCGCGCACGGGTCAATCAGGGCGCCGTCAAGTCGTGGCGCTTGTGCCAGTCGATAATGGACTCATCCGGATACTCCGGAAACCGGATGTCCCTCGCGCCCCGGGGGATCCCCACCCAGTTCGCGGCGGAGTCCAACATGACGTGGACCCGCTCCTCGGCCTTGGGCAAGGGCGTATCGATGGCCGAGGCAAAAGGATAGATCCAGCGCGGCCATCGCGGGTCCGCCACCCAGAGGCCGCTGCCGCACTTCCTGCAAAAATGGCGCCGCGCCGGGCTCTTGATCTTTCTTCCGGGGCGCTTTTCGTCTTCGACCAGCGCGCGATAGACGCCGATGTTGCCACGCCCGTTAACGCGAAGACTGCCAGCCTGGCCCATGATGTTGATGGAAAATCCGCCCCCGCCCTGGGTCTTGCGGCAGATCGAGCAGTAGCAGCGCAGGTAGGGAACCGGCGCGCGGGACTCGACCTGGAACGTGACCGCTCCGCAGTGGCAGGATCCCCTAAGCATCATGACGACGTCTCCCTGTCAGCGCTTCTCCAGGCGATAAAGCACCACCCGGTTGTTGTAGGTGTCGGAAATCCAGATCCTGTCCCCCTCCACCAGAACGCCCTCCGGGTTGTTGAGCTGCCCGGGTTCCGCGCCGGCCTGAATGCTTCCGATGACACCCACCGGTCGGTACTCCGCGTTTAGGATCTTGACGCGGCTGGTGCGCTGGTCAGCCACGTACAGCCATCCCTTCGAATCTATGAAAAGGTACTTCGGATCATTGAAATTGAACGGCACGCCTCCGATTACCCGCACCGCGCGCAGTTCGCGGTTGAGAACCTGGATGCGGTCGTTGCCCGAGTCCACCACGTGGACATTTCCCTTGGCGTCCACCTCCACGTCGTGGGGACGGTTGTACTGGTTGTCCTTCTTGCCGGTACCGCCGGCTTGGAGAATCTTCTTTCCTTCGCGAAGGGCGACCACGTTGTCGAGGGGTGTGTTCACGACGTAAAGGGTCCCGTCGGCGGCTTCGGCGACACCCTCCGGTCCCGAGATCCCGTCTCTGATCTCGCCAACCAGCCGGCCCTCGGCACCGCTCACGGAGTACACGGCGATGCGATTGTTCCCGGTATCGGCCACCAGGAGTCGGCCACTGCGGTCCAGATGAACATCGTGGGGCGCGGATAATTCGCCTTTGCCGATGGCGCCCGCGATCGCGAGCGTCTTCGCATCGAGCACGGTCACCGCGTGATTGCCGAGATCCGCCACGTACAACAGTCCGCCATCGGCGGACAGCGCCAGATCGTGAGGGCGAGACAAAGTGGTCGGGGACGCCGCAACGAAAACGCCCACGATCTCCTGGGCCAGGGACGCGTTGGCGAGCAGCATCAGGCAGGCAAGCAGGGTGCGAATGATCATGGGCAATGGGGGTGACGGGTGAGGGGGAAGTATGCCCCCAAACCGGCGGGCGAATAAAGCCATCCGGGGCGGAACCGTTTACCGGCCCTGCTCCTTGGGGGGATAATGTCCGCCTTTTCTGGCAAGCTGAAATGGGGTAATGGACATGACTGATATCGTCAAGTTGCTCGGCGCGGATGCCGACAAGCTTCTGGGGCACGTGTGCAAGGGGATACCCAAGTCTTCGTTGCATCTGCCGGGTCCCGACTTCGTGGACCGGGTGGTGGCGGGTTCGGACCGTCCCCCCATGGTATTGCGAAATCTGCAGGCGCTGCTCGGCCACGGCCGCCTCGGCGGCAGCGGGTTCGTTTCCATCCTGCCGGTGGACCAGGGGATCGAGCACTCGGGAGGCGCGTCTTTTGCGCCAAATCCTGCGTATTTTGATCCCGAGAACATCGTCAAGCTGGCGATGGAAGGCGGCTGCAATGCAGTGGCCTCCACCCTCGGCGTGCTGGGATCGGTGTCCCGCAAGTACGCCCACAGGATTCCGTTCATCCTGAAATTCAATCACAACGAGTTCCTGTCTTATCCCAACACCTACGACCAGAGCCTGTTCGCCAGCGTCGAGCAGGCCTTCGACATGGGTGCCGTCGCCGTGGGGGCGACAGTGTACTTCGGGTCGGAGGAGTCGCGCCGGCAGATCTGGGAGGTGTCCCAGGCGTTCCAGCGGGCGCATGAGCTCGGCATGGTGACGATCCTCTGGTGCTACCTGCGCAACAGCGCCTTCAAGCACGAAGGTGTGGACTACCACGTGTCGGCGGACCTCACCGGCCAGGCCAACCACCTTGGAGTCACTATCGAAGCCGACATCATCAAGCAGAAGGCTCCGGAGAACAACGGCGGGTTCAACGCCATCAAGTTCTCCAAGACGCACCCCAAGGTGTATTCGGAACTCACCTCGGACCATCCCATTGACCTTACCCGTTACCAGGTGGCGAACTGCTACATGGGGCGCGCCGGACTCATCAACTCGGGCGGTGAGTCCAAGGGTGCGGGGGACCTGGCGGCGGCCGTGCGCACCGCGGTCATCAACAAGCGGGCGGGGGGAATGGGATTGATCTCGGGCCGCAAGGCGTTTCAGAAGCCCATGGCCGAGGGAGTGCAGCTCCTGAACGCGATTCAGGATGTCTATCTGTCCAAGGACGTGACGGTCGCCTGAGGATTCAGCGGGCCGACGCCACCGGCTGGGCGGACGTGCCGGACAGGTTCACCGATCCTTGTCCCCGCTCTGCGGCATCGACGTATAGCCTGCCGCTCAAAGTCCTGTCGGAGGCGACGCTCGCTGATCCGGATCCGTTCAATCCCTCGGAAGTTATCCGGAGCTGGCGCAGGCTGAAGGCTCCGCCGCTCGGCACCAGGGTGCCGGAGAGTTCGCCAAAGGCGGTTCTGCCGCCAGCAACGGGCGCCCGGGATGTCGCGGCGGCGATGAGGTCAATGCCGGCCAAAGCGCCATCGCGCACGACGAAGCTGATGTCGGTGCGGGGCGCCTGAAATATTCCGTCCAGGTTATGGTCCTGGAGCGAGTAGGTTCCGGTGAGATCCGCGCGGCCTCCCTCCAAGAGTCCCCCGAACAGGTCGCGGGCAATGCCGCCCGCCTCGGCATCCGTCACCCGAAAATTTCCATCCAGAGTCCAGCGATCGCCCCAGCGCAGCCGGGCGGTTAACCGGAACGTGCCACCATAAAAAATTCCCTCGGCGTCGGCAATCTGTGCTTCCCTGGACGACAGCACGCCGGTGCCGTCGAGCTTTTCGATGGTAATCGGCGGCCCGAACGGCAGCTTCCATCCCCGGGCGGAGATGGCGAGGCCGAATTTTCCGTCGGCGGGCCGCACCCCCAGCGCCAGTCGTCCATCGAGGCTGTGCAGCCGCGCCTCCTTCAGCCCCTCACCGGCCGCCATGTCCACCTCGGCTTCGAAAGGCACCGCCGAACCATCCGCCAGATCCAGCAGGATGTCCTTCACCTTCAGGCGCGACACCGGAATGGAAAGCGGGCCCCCCAGCGCCCAGCGCTGGAGACGGGGCAGCGTGTCCTGGGGCAGCAATACGCCCCTCAGTTCGGCGCTTTTCAGGGAGCGCACGCCGAATAGCACGGACTCCAGGGCAAGCGGGATGCTGATGGCGTCGATCTTCACGTCCTTGCCATCGCCCAGGGTCACATCCTCCAGGAGCAGGCGGAGATCGGGGTAAAGCTCGGCACGCACTATACCAACCGACGCGGCTTCCTGAACCCGCTGCGCCAGCGCCTTTTCCGCCCTCGGGACAAGGAACTGGAGGGGGAAGAAGTGGACGTACGCAAAGGGCACTGCCAGCAGCAGCAGCACGATCAACGCCGCCAGCACTCCGCGCGGTATTCCCTTGCGCGCGGCGCGGGCCGCTTTCGCCTCCAGTGTGGCCCGCGCTTCGGCTTCGCGCGCGCGCGCTTGCGCCTCGGCCTTGGCCTGGGCCTCGGCTTCCTGTTTCGCTCGCTGCTCGGCTTCGGCCCAGATGCGCTTTTCCTCCTGGGCCCGGGCGGCGATCTCGGCGGCCTCCCGGGCGCGCTCGGCGGCCTCGCGTTCCGCCTCGGCCCGGGCCGCGGCCTCCTCCTCACGGCGGCGCTTCTCTTCCCGTTGCCTCTCTTCGGCCTTGCGGCGCTGTTGCGCTTCCTCGCGGGCGCGCTCGTCCGCCTCGATGCGCGCCTTTTCCTCGGAGGTTCGGCGCTCGACTTCCTCCTGGGCGGCCATGGCCTTGATGGCGGCTTCGATGGCCGCCGCCGCCTGGGCGCTGCTGATCGCCTCCGCCTCGGATCGCGCCTTTTCTTCCAGTTCCGCCGCGGCTTCGGCTTCCGCCTGGGCCCGCGCCTGCGCGGCATCGGTCATCTGAGCGGTAGCCGCCAACAGAGCCTGCTCAAAGGACGCGGCGTCCCCCGCGCCCCCTTTCCCCATGTTTCGGATCGCTTCCTCGAATTCCACCCGGATCTTGGATTCCGCATCGGCCCAGGCATCCGCTTCGGCCTTGGCCTTTAGCTCCGCGTCGGCCTTGGCTCTCGCTTCTGCCTCGGCCCGGGCTGCGGCTTCGGCTTCGGCCCGGGCGCGCGACTCCGCCTCCAGCTTGGCCCGCAATTCGGCCTCCGTCCGGGCGCGCCGCTCTTCCTCCGCCTTGGCCCTCGCTTCCGCCTCCCGCTTGGCGAGTTCCTCGGCTTCCAGCCTGGCGCGGTATTCGGATTCGACCTGCGCCCGCAGCTCTGCCTCCATTTTCGCCCGGCGCTCCGCCTCTGCCTTGGCCTTGGCCTCGGCGGCCGCATTCGCGCGGGCTTCCGCTTCGGCCTTGGCGCGCGCCTCCGCTTCCTGGCGCACGCGACGCTCCGCCTCTTGCCGGGCCTTGGTTTCGGCCTCGATCAGCTGCCGCATCTCGGCCTCGGCCTTGGCGCGGGCCTCTGCCTCCAGCCGTCCCCGCAACTCGGCCTCGGCCTGAGCCTTCGCCTCCACCTCGGCCCGCGCCTTGGCCTCGGCTTCCGCCTTGGCGCGCGCCTCCGCTTCCTTCTTGGCGCGGCGCTCGGCTTCCTCGCGCGCCCTGGATTCCGCTTGGGCCTTGGCGCGCAGTTCGGCTTCCACGCGGGCACGGTCGTCGGCTTCCTTGCGAGCCCTGATTTCAGCCTCGCGTTGAGACTTGAGTGCGGCCTCGAGTTGGGTGCGCGTGGCCGCCTCCAGTTGGGCGCGGAGGTTGGCTTCCAGTTTTGCGCGCGCTTCGGCCTCCGACTTGGCTCTAGCTTCTGCGGCGAGCTTGGCTTTCAGCTCCGTCTCGGCGCGGGCCTTGGCCTCCGATTCGGACTTGGCCCGGGCTTCGGCCTCCGCCCGGGCCTTGGCCTCGGAATCGGCCTTGGCCTTCAGTTCCGCTTCGGCCTTGACGCGGGCTTCCGCCTCGGCCCGGGCGCGGGCCTGGGCCTCGGCTTTGGCGCGGGCCTCCGCCTCCAGCCTGGCCTTCATCTCGGCCTCGAAGCGGGCACGCTTCTCGGCCTCCTGCTTTGCGCGCTGTTCCGCCTCGGCCCTCGACTTGGCTTCGGTCTCGGCGCGAGCCCTGGCCTCGGCTTCCGACTTGGCGCGCTCTTCCATTTGCTGACGCAGCCGTGCCTCGGCCTGGGTTTTGTCCCGCGCGGCTGCCTCCGCCCGCGCGCGGGCCTCGGCCTCCGCGTTGGCCCTGGACTCGGCTTCCGCCTTGGCCCTCGCCTGGGCCGTCAAACGATTGCGCGACTCGGCTTCCGCCTTGGCTTTCTCGGCTGACGCGGCCTTTGCCCGAGCTTCGGCCTCGGCGCGGGCACGTGCCTGGGCTTCGGCCTTGGCCTTGGCCTGCGCCTCGGATCTGGCTCGACGTTCCGCCTCGACTTTCGCGCGCGCCGCGGATTCGGCGCGCGCTTCGAGCTCAGCTTTGCTCAGCAGCGCGGTGAAATCCAGGTCCCGGAGTTCCTCCACCTCAACGTCGGCGCCCTTGGGACGTTGCGGGACAGCCTCCGCCGCTCCGCCCGCGGAAAACACCCGGATATAACCTAGTTTGAGCAGGTGTTCGAAGGACGCCCCCGCCTTGTCCTCGGGTACTCCGGAACGAGACGCGATGTTGCCGGCCGTGGATTTTCCATCCACGTTGGTGAGAAGGCGTGTCTCCTCGCGGGAGAGCTTGCTCGAGCGAGCGCCCAGCTCGGAGACGCCCTTCGCCGTCTTGGAATAGATCGTAAATTTCCAGTCCATGCGCGGGAGGGGCTTACGGGGAGCGTGGAGCGAGGAAGATTGGGCGCCGAATCATCGCGTCATATGATAACCGCTGTTGCTGCCCACGCCTCAAAGGATGCCCGACAAAATCGGGCTCAGAGGGCCTGCCTGTGAAAGGCATCACGGTAACGCGAAATCTTCTCCACGTAATGCGCGGCGGCCCTCGCGAGGCCCGCGATTTCCTCGGGCGTGAGATTTCGCACAACCCGGCCGGGAGAGCCCAGCACGAGGGAACCGTCCGGGATCGTCTTGCCTTCGGGGATCAGGGCGTTAGCACCAATCAGGCAGTTGCGGCCGATCACGGCGCCATTGAGGACCACGGCGTTGATGCCGATCAGGCTTCCGTCGCCCACGCTGCAGCCATGGAGCATGGCCTTGTGCCCGACGCTCACGTTGCGACCGATTACCAGCGGAAAACCGGCGTCGGTATGAAGCACCGATCCGTCCTGGACGTTGCTGTTCTCTCCGACGGTAATAAGGTCGTTGTCACCGCGGATCACCACGTTGAACCACACGCTGGCATTATTCTCGATCACCACCGAGCCAATGACTGTGGCGTTGGAAGCGACGAAATGCGCAGTGCCGCGGAGTTCCGGGCGGCGATCCCCGAGGACCCACAGCATGGGCGATCAGGAGGGTTCGAGCACGCCGGCGCCGGCGCGGGCGATTTGCGCGTCCTCGTTGGACTTCACGCCAGAAACACCGATACCGCCGATGACCTGTCCCTGGACGATCAGCGGCACCCCCCCTTCCAGGGCGACCAGTCCCGGCATGGTGAGATATCCCGGGCGGTTCTCGGCGAGGCGCTCTTCCCAGGCTTTCGTGGGCCGCTTGAACGCGGCCGCCACGCGCGCCTTACCGATCGCCACCTCGACGCTGCCGAACTGGACGTTCCACTCCCGTTGCAGGTACATGAGATGTCCGCCGTCGTCGACAATCGCGATCACCACCGGCCACTGGTTGCGCAGGGCTTCCGCTTCGGCGGCTGCGGCAACGCGCTTGACTTCCTCGAGGGACAGAATTCTCTTGTTCATGATGGGGTTCTCCGTTCGCCGGATGATACGCAAGCCACTCCCAAATGCAAAGCGCGCCGGAGGGTCGATCCGGCGCGCTTCGTCGATGGGTTGCTGAGCCGATCAGGCGATCAGGGGCACGATCAGCAGCGCGACAATGTTGATGATCTTGATCAGCGGGTTTACCGCAGGCCCGGCCGTGTCCTTGTACGGGTCGCCGACGGTGTCCCCGGTCACCGCCGCCTTGTGGGCGTCGGANNGCCGGTGGTCATGGAGATGGCGACAAACAGTCCGGTCACGATAGTGCCCATGAGAACGCCGCCCAGGGCCTGGGGACCGAGGATCACGCCCACCAGCACCGGCACCAGCACGGGGAGGATGGAAGGCACGATCATTTCCTTGATTGCGGCCTTGGTGAGCATGTCCACGGCGCGGGAGTAGTCGGGTTTGGCGGTGCCTTCCATGATGCC
>DKBC01000014.1 GCA_002451065.1 Betaproteobacteria bacterium UBA6910 | reverse complement strand
TCGAGGATCTCTGGGCCTTCAACGAGGAGGTGGTGGCGCGCGCCGTCGCCGCCTCGCCGATTCCGGTCGTGAGCGGCGTCGGCCACGAAACCGACGTCACGATCGCTGATTTTGTGGCGGACCGGCGGGCGCCTACGCCGACCGGCGCCGCCGAACTTGCGAGCCCGAATCGCGCCGATCTGGCGCACCGGCTGGAGTCGCTGTCGGCACGCGCCGCGCGCTGTGTCACGCGGGGAATCGAAATCCGCATGCAACATCTGGATCAAGTGGGCCGGCGTCTGGTGCATCCGGACGAGCGCCTGCGGGACCAGACCCGTCATCTGGATCATTTGACCCAGCGGATGCGGGGCGCCTGGCAGCGGGGCTGCACGGAGCGGGAGTGGAGGCTGCGCGCCGCGGCGCGCCAGTTTTGGGCGTCGCGCCCTGTTTTGTCACTGCTCGCAGCGCGCCCCTGGACCCTGGCGGAGCGGCTGGCGCTTGCGGGGCTCCGCCTGGGCGAAGATCGGACCCGGGCGCTTGTTCGCCTCGAGGCCCATCTCTCGCATCTCAATCCCCAAGCCGTGCTGGAGCGGGGTTACAGCATTGCCCGGCGCGACGACGGCACGGTGGTGCGCGACGGGGCGGTCCTCGCCATTGGGGAGCGGCTGGATCTCACTTTTGCCCATGGCCGCGCGCGTGTCGATGTCCGAGAAAGGCGTTGATCCGGAAACTGCGGGATCGCGGCCGGTATAATGACCCGCGCCGCGCCGTGAGCGCGGTCATATTCCCCCGCCCCCATCATTGCCACGTCTTGTCCTGATTCTGCTCGCGGCCCTGCTTTGGTTCGGCAATTTGGAGCATCGCCCGCTTCTTGACCCGGATGAGGGGCGCTACGCGGAGATTCCGCGGGAAATGGTGGCCACCGGTGACTGGGTCACCCCGCGGCTGAACGGCATCAAGTATTTCGAAAAGCCGCCCCTCCAGTACTGGATGACTGCGCTCGCCTATGAGGTCTTCGGAGCGCATCAATGGACGGCGCGGCTGTGGACCGCCCTCTGCGGTTTCTTGGGCATCTTGCTGGTGGGATGGACCGGTAGCCGATTGTTCGGGGCGGCATCGGGATGGAATTCCGCGCTGGTTCTCGGCAGCAGCCTCGGCTATGTCGCCGCCGGGCAGATCAACACCCTGGACATGGGCGTGACCTGGTTCCTGACCCTGGCCTTGTGCGGCTTTCTGCTGGCCCAGGAGGCGGGCGCCACGCCCCGAGCGCGTTTGGGCTGGATGATGGTCGCCTGGGCCGCGGCCGGGCTGGCGGTGCTCACCAAGGGCCTGATCGGACTGGTGCTGCCGGTCCTCGCGCTCGGAGCCTATATTGTGATCCATTGGGACTGGAAGCTGCTTCGCAGGCTGTACCTGGGTCGAGGGTTCCTGGTGCTGATTGCGGTGACGGCACCCTGGTTCATCGCGGTGTCGCTCCGAAATCCCGAGTTCCCGAACTTTTTCTTCGTCCACGAACACTTCCAGCGTTTTCTGACCCAGACCCACCAGCGTTACCAGCCTTGGTGGTGGTTCGTGCCGGTGCTGCTGGTCGGGACCCTGCCGTGGGTGCTGAGCGCGACCGGGGGGCTGGCCAAGGCATGGTTTGCCGACCGCGCCGGCCGAGATGCGTTCCGGCCGCGCCGGTTTCTGCTGCTCTGGGCGGCGACGATCTTTCTGTTTTTCAGCGCCTCGTCGTCCAAGCTCCACGCTTACATTCTCCCCATGTTTCCCGCCCTGGCCCTGCTGGCGGGCGAATTTCTCTCCGGGCTCAACCATCGCCAGCGTGCCTGGCAAGCGGTTCCCGGCGCGGCGCTGGGATTGGCGTTGGCCGGCGCGGGTCTGTATGCCTCGTTCGCGGAGGGACTGCGTCCCGAGCTGCGGGCCTACGCGCCGTGGGTCATCGCCGCCGGCGCCGTGGGTCTGGCCGGGGCCATGGCTGCGGCGTACAGTGCACGCCGTGGCGCGTCGGGCGCGGGCTTGACGGCCTTGGCGGCAGGCGGCATGGTGATGGCGCTCTTGCTGGTAGGGGGATTTGATCGGCTGGCGCCCCATCGCTCCGGCAAGGAACTGGCGGCGGCGATGGCACCCCTTCTGGGACCCGGGGTGCCGATTTACAGTGTCGGCGCCTACGAACAGACCATCCCCTTTTATCTCCAGCGCACGGTGACGCTGGTGGGCGATCGCAGCGAACTGGGCTTCGGACTGGATCAGGAGCCCGAAAAATGGGTACCCGACATCATGCGCTTCCCGGAGCTTTGGACCGGGGCGCCCCACGCCCTGGCCGTGATGACCCCGTTCGTATACCAGACCTTTTTCGAGAAGGGAGTGCCCATGGAGATCGTTGCCCGCAACCGGGACTACGTCGTCGTGAGGAAGCCATGACCGCCCTCAGCTTTGGGCTGGTTTTGACCGGTGTACTGCTCAACGCGGGTGCGCAGCTGCTGCTCAAGGCGGGAACCAACGCCGTGGGGCATTTCGAGTTCACCGGCGCGAATCTGGTCCCGGTGGGCTGGCGCCTCGCCAGCGAGCCCCATATCGTGGGCGGCATCGCCTGCTATGTCATCAGCGTGGTGGTGTGGATCCTGGCGTTGTCGCGCACCGAAGTCAGCATCGCCTATCCCATGCTTTCCATCGGCTACGTGGTGAACGCCCTGGCCGCGTGGTGGCTGTTCGGGGAGGCGGTGACGCCGGTGCGGCTCCTGGGCATCGGAGTCATCATCCTGGGGGTGTTTATTGTGGCGAGAAGCTGAGCGTTTATCATAAGGATTGAATGCCAGCCTTTCGTCCGCCGCGTCCGCACGCGATCGCCCTGCTGATTCTCCTCGCCACGGTCCTATGGTTCGGCGCCCTCGGGTATCGCAAACTGGCGAGTCCCGACGAAGGTCGCTACGCCGAGATCCCTCGCGAGATGCTGGCGACGGGGGACTGGATCACGCCGCGGCTGAACGGCATCAAGTATTTCGAGAAGCCGCCGCTGCAGTACTGGGCGACGGCCGC
>DKBC01000168.1 GCA_002451065.1 Betaproteobacteria bacterium UBA6910 | reverse complement strand
TGGTGGGTATCGGTCCGATCTCCACTCAATATCGCACCACTCCCTCCACACAGCGGCCGTCGTTGACGGCGAACTGGGCGTTGCTTGCAATGAACTTGACGTCCGTCATCGCGCCGTCGACATAGAACGCGCTGAGCTTGATGCGCGCCCCATGCTGGGTCACGAGTGTTTGGGTGTTGGGGTCGAGCGCGGTGAAAGATATTGTAGGCGAATTAACCGTCTCCTGGATGACATAAGGTACCTGCGAGGCAAGCGCAGAGTCGACGGCCGCCCTGACATCGGCGGCGTCCATTTCATGCAACGCCCTCAGCGACCTGGCGCCAGACGCCGTCTCGGACGTTCCGCTTTCCTTGATGACGAACATGCGGCACTCCGGCGGCAGTTCCCATAGCTTTCGAACGGAAATACTGGCGCCGTCCGGGCACTCGACTGCGGCGTCCGGAGTCAGCAGCCAAGTTCTCGGCAGCAGATCCCTCAAAAGGGCATACCTCTCCTCTCCCAGCTCTTCACGCCACCGCGGTTCACGAGCGGGCTCCCAGAAGAGCGCCATCCACGCCTTCTCGTCGAGAAATTGTTTGCAAGTGTTCAGATCCTCGATCGCGCCGGCCACGTAGGCATCCAGCACGGCGGATATTCCCGGGTGCCTAAGCTCCGCAATCTCATAAATATCCATGAATCGATCAACGACGTGAATTGGTATGGGAGGGCCGCTGCGCTGGCACAGCCGCAGCTCCCTGCCGTCGAAGCGCAGGTGGGCGATATTCTCCTCCGTAATCACCACCACATCGAGGCCAGCCCGCCGCAGGAGTTCCGCGAATTCATAAGCCTCGTCGGCGACATCGCGCCAGGATGAACAGGGCGCAGCCAAGAGGGCGATATGTTTTTTCGGCCAACGCCGGTTCGCAAGATCGACATAAGCTCGCAACAGGCTCTTCTCCGGATCGAGTCCATAATGGGCCGCCATGGCCATTAGCTCGTAACGTGCGCAAACGGTTATTTCCAGCTCAACGCACTTGGGATTCCAGTGCTGATCGAGCACTACGTCAGGACGGATCAGGAGCGGCAGCGAATCGCGTTGGACACGATTCAGGACCGTATAGGCCGGAACGAGCCGCTTCTCGAGGCGTCGCTGAACCCGGGGATCGTGGTAGAAAATGCTGTTGGCGACGGCAAAGAAACCTGCCAGTGCCGGCCCCGCCTGTTGCAGGGTGGAAACACTATGAGCTGGAATTTCGAATGCGTCCTCTGCAATCCACCACCATACCCATTCGTCCGGATCGTCGCGCTTCACGCGTTGCTCGAGGCGGTCCCTGATCGCCAAAAGGCGGCTCAGCTCAGGAGAGGTACAGGAGGAAGCAATGGTCTCGGTACGAGCGCTTCCGCGCCGCGGGGTGATCACGATGAACCCTCCAGGGGGCGGCGTGACGCGATGATGAAGGGCACCGCAAGGAGGCCGACAAATACGAATGCTACGATTGCGAAGTCGGGAATCTGCAGTCCCCACACGGCCTCCGGCATGGCGGCGGGTGCAGGCATTCTGCCGGAAAACGCCTCGAGAAGGCCGGGGGTCAATTCGCGCAGCGAGTCGCTTTGCCGCCCGAGCAGCCAGGCAAAGGCCGCGAGGCCAGTCATGGTGGCGAGCTCGTTCAGCTGGTTCGCCAAGGAGCTGATGATTGCGCGGGATCTCGAGGGAATCATGGCCTGCAGGCGAGTGTCCGCGATGGGGTCCCAGATATCGTCAAGGGCATCCAGCACGATGAATAGGGTCACCACCAGCCACAGCGAATCATCGAGGAAGAAAATACTGGCACTTACGGCTGAAAGAACCAGGAGCAGCGCCATGGCCCGGGTCGCGCCGATGCTGCGCGCGATGAACACGCTCGCCAGGGGCGCCAGCATGCCAATCACGTCGTCAAGGATCCCCAGGGGCGCCAGGGCGCGTGCGTCCATCCCCTTGGTGACAAGCGAGATGTCGAAGGCGTCGTCCACTATGGAGCCGGAAAAGGTGGCGATGACCACGGCGGCCATGAGCGAAAACAAAGGTCGGATCCGAAGCACGGTGCGAAGGCCGGCGAGCGCCTGCTGAAGGAACGGCAACGGCGCCTCCGGCGCGAGGGCGAGTGGCCTCAGCTCGGGAATGGACTTGGCGACGTAAACGGCCAACAGCAGGCCGAGCGCCGCAATGTACCAAAGGGCGTCCAGCAGGGTCCGATCAACAGCCGATGTGAACAAAATGACGGACCCAAGGCAGCCGGCAGCGATTCCGCCCAGGGACGCGAAAGAGCGGGCCCTCGCAAAATACTGATCGAGGAGATCCCCGCGCGCTTCAGCCACCAGATTATCGACGACCCAGGCCTCCTGGGCCCCTGAGACCATCGTCCTTCCGATGCCGGCAAGGAGGAAAGCCCCGCAACCTCCCACCAGCTGGGCCGCCCCATCCAGGGATACGGAGACCGGTATTGATGCCCAGGCGACCGCGGTCATCAGGCCACCGGCAATCACCGACCTCTTTCTTCCCCAGCGGTCCGCCACCGCGCCCGTCGGGATCTCCATTACCAGCACCGCCGCGGAACTTGCGATCAGCGGCAGCACCGCCCACTCGGGACGCTCCATAACCAAGTAGAGGTATATAAACTGGAATGGAAATATGACGTTGAGCGCCTCCGTGAAGACCTCGGCGAGGTAGAAGCGCCCGAGCAACGCTCTCTCCGATGCCGGCGGCCACAACGCATCGACCAGGCCCATTGCTGCCGTTCAGCTCAACCCAGCCCCGGGTCCATGCAGACGGGAAGCAACAGCCGCGAAGGGTGTGACTTGTCGTGGAAA
This sequence comes from Betaproteobacteria bacterium UBA6910, assembly GCA_002451065.1. Lineage (GTDB taxonomy): Bacteria > Pseudomonadota > Gammaproteobacteria > Burkholderiales > UBA6910 > UBA6910. The sequence continues at coordinate 1,938 of DKBC01000168.1, read as the reverse complement.
ACAGAGATCTTCGCGGTCCGCATCTCGACATCGCTGGAAAGGGACGTGCCGGTGCACGGGTTTATGTCAAACTTCAGCATCGCAGCCGAGGACACCTCCAAGCGCAGACGGTGCCCAGGCCGCATCACATGGCCGAGATGCCAGAGATCGATTGTCAGTTGAGCGACCTCGCCCGAAGCCAGCGGGGCGGGATCTGCCCAGCCCCCTCGGAATCGCGCCCGTATCACTCCGTCGGTTAGGTAGATGGCTCGCCCGTCCGGATGGACATCAAGGAGTTTCGCGCAGATGTCAAAATCCGGGGCGTCGGCACACGCAAAGAGCAGCAATTTTGGCTCTCCCACCAAGGCGACAGGAGCGGCGAAGATATCGGTATCGAACAGCAGCAGATCGTCACGGGCCGCCTCAGCCGCGGAGTTGTCAAAGGGAGCCCGTCCGCCTCCGACAGCAAAGGGCCCAAAGGGGGTGGGATCTCCGGGATCGAAGCGATAAGAAGAGACTAGGGCGCCGCCGACGGGCAAACTGCGCTGGAGGCTTCCCGCGCCTCCCGCAATCTGCCCGAGATAGAAATCCTCAGGCGCGCATCCGACGGGCGGCCAGTCGTCGAAATCATGCCAACGGTTCAGCCCAGATATGAATAGCGAGACGCGACTACTGGTCGCGGGTCCCGCGGGCAGGTCCATGAGGTGCTGATCGAACCAGGCAAACTCGTCATTCATCGGGTCCCGCGATGCACCCCGCATCACCTGGCTCGATTCGTAGGCAGGGAGGTCCATTTCTCGGGGCACCTTGAGTTCGTGGTCCCAGGGACCCATCACAAGGCGCTGCTTCTGGCGGGCGGCGCTTGTTGCCGAACGTTCCCGCATCCCGCGATAGAACCGAGTTGAGCCTCGGCCATTTACGTCCCACCAACCGGAAACGAACAAGGTCGGAACCGACGTTCGTTCCAGACGATGCCCCACCGAGCGCTGCCGCCAATACTCATCGAAGCGCCAATGCCGGATCCATTCGCGGAACACCTCGTGGCGAATGCCAAACCGGAGGTCCATGGTTCCGAAGGGCGGCGTCTTGAGAGCCTCAGCGATATTCTTCTCCAACGCTTCACGAGCCTCCCTCTCCAGCCGCTCAGTGTACGCGCGCTCCCGCAACATACCGATCGTAGGTGGAGGGGCAGGCGGCGCGAAGTAGGAGGGCGGGCCGCCGTCCCCCACCTCGGGTTCGTCTGAGCAGACGCGTCCGGTCATTCCCAGGAGCCAGAAGAAATCCTCCAGGTTGTAAGCGCCACCCTGGAACGGCACGTTCTCAAAAGGGTCACCGGGCGGCACCCCAACCACCATCGCCTGGAGGGAGGGAGGAGCGTCGACGGCGGCGAGGAGTTGACTGTAGCCGCAATAGGAGTGGCCCCGGGTCCCGATTCTGCGGTTGCAGAGGCGGTGGCGCTCCAGCCACCCCATCACGGAGTGGGCGTCCTGCTGGTCGAAAATCAAAGGGCGCCAGTCCCCGGACGAACGGTATCTGCCACGGGCGTCCACCGCGAGAAAAAGGTACCCGCGCGCGGCGTAAGTGTGGCCTAGAGCGGCCTGGTCCTGGGCACCATAGGGGGTTATCTCAATGATGGCGGGAAACGGAGGTTCGCCGGCGGGAACATAAAGATCTCCGACGAGTTCTGTATCGTCTGCGCTGGGGATCACGACGCTGGTCTGAACTTGCTCGTCGGTCCGTGGAACCGGCTTCGGCAGTCCACCGCTTCGGCTCATTAAAGGCATTCCGCATCCAGATCCGCGACCGGAGTTCGCCCCGACCTTGGCCACTCTCCGTAGGATGCCATTCCTGACAGCGGCAGATGAAGCACATCGTGCTCCAGGTAGCCACGAGCAATCGGCTGAGGCGACGCCGCGAGGTACCAGATGCCGTCCCGATAGCCGACGCGGTGCGCACCGC
>DKBC01000318.1:18615-19023 GCA_002451065.1 Betaproteobacteria bacterium UBA6910 | reverse complement strand
CTGCTGTCGTCAACAGTGGAAAAGATAGTCGCTTCGGAGGTGACTTTGAAACATGGTGACCGGACTTTCGCCGTTCCGAACGATGCAATAATCGTATGTGCCGGCGGAGTGCTCCCGACCGAATTTCTGAAACAGGTCGGCATTGAATTCGAGACCAAGCACGGAACGGCCTGAGATCTTCTGTGATGCGAACCGCTTCCACTGAGCGGCGCGGAGAGCGGGCATGCGAAAATGTAAGAGACTGCTCACGGAGTCGTTCCGGCCTCTCTACTGGGAGTGAGCGCGCGGCGGCGCGAACTACGGATTGCAGCATTCCGCACTTTGCCCGTAAAATCCGCAGCCTAAGCGGGTGTAGTTCAATGGTAGAACATCAGCTTCCCAAGCTGAATACGTGGGTTCGACAACCGG
>DKBC01000318.1:0-18548 GCA_002451065.1 Betaproteobacteria bacterium UBA6910 | reverse complement strand
TCGATTCCCATCACCCGCTCCAAATTCAAGAGGCTCCCGCGCGGGGCGTTTGTTCTCGGCGATGGCCCCCATGGCTGTTCCGTAATCCTTCACCCGCGCCGCGTCGCCACAGAAGATCGTCCAACCCCGGCGTCACTGCTGCGCCGAATTAAGCCCCAGGAAGGTCCCGCCGTTGCGCTGCGCCAGCTCCCGCATCAGGGTGGCGAAGCGCACGCCGGTGTAACTGGATTGCGCGGGCGGGGCGAACATGGTGGGGAATCCTACCCCGTGGATGCGAACGCGGCGGTTGCCCGCGGCGTCGGCCCGGTTGAGCCGGTCCACCCGGCGCACCACGTCGTCGATGGAAGTTCCCGTGAACTCGTCACCGAAGACGTAGAGGCTGATCTTCCGGTCGGATCGGTAGTAGACGCGGATGGCCGCCTCGATGCCTTCCACTGGGCTGCTGTTGCTGAACGGACGCCAGCTCTGCAGGCGCTCCACGATGGCACGTCGGCGCGCGGGACTGTCGGGAATCCACTTGCCGGCATACTGGGAGAACATGAACCCCCCCTCGTCGTTCATGACCTGGATGCCCTTGACCTCGGGATAGAGCCTAAGGGTTTCTTCCACCTTGCGCCGCATCAGCGGCCAAGCCATGGACTGCATGCTGCCCGAAGTGTCGATGATGAAAATGATGTACTCGCTGTCCACCGGGATGCCGCCGACCAGACGCTCCGGCGGCGCTTCGCGGCGCTGGGCCAGCAGCCGCTTCATCTCCTCGCTGAGTTGCTGCTGGGCCAGGGCGAGCTGGTCGCGGATGCGGTTCTGCACCGCCGCGGTGTCGCTTGCCGCCCTTTGGCGTCCCTCGATGCTGGTCAGTTCGTCCTGGTAGCGGGCCACCAGCCGCTCGGCGCTCCCGATCTCGGCCTGCCGCGCGTCGAACTCCGCCTGCAGCATCCTCAGCCGCGGGTCCAGCTCGGCGCGTTCCTCCTCGAGCACTTTCAGCTCGGCGCGCAGGGTCTCCGCGTCGCGCACCACCAGCTGGGGCTCGGCGCCGCGCGCGATGACGAACAGCAGCAGGATGGCGCCGAAGCCGCAGAAGATGGCGTCCAGAAAAGAGAGCCCGATGCCCTCCATCTCGCGCCTGCGCCGCCGGCTCATGGCCAGTCCTCCGCCGGGCTGAGAAACGAGCCGCGGCTTACTTGGGCCAGCCGCCAGTAGGCGGCGGCCGCCATGGGGTCGCCCTCCAGCGGCAGCAGGATGACGTTGACGGGAACGCCGCGGGGGAGGGCCTCGAGGGCGCTGTCGAAGAAATCCAACCGCTGCTCGCCGGAGATCTTGTAACGCAGGCCGCGCTCGCGGTCGATGGTGGGGAGGCCGTCGGTGACCAGGAATACGTTGTCTGGCCTGGGTTCCATGCCGCTGATGACGTTGAGCGCGTGGTACAGGCTGGTGCCGCCTCCCGGAACGATCTTTTTCGCCGCTTCGACCGCGCCGTTGAGCGCCACCGGGTCTCCGGCGTCGAGCCAGGCGCCGGCACCCGTCACCGGCTGCGCCCGCTCGCTGAAGGCGTAGATCTGGAAGCTCGAGCCGGTCGGAATCTGGGTGGAGATCCAGTCCACCGTGGCCAGCGCCCGCCGCCACTTCGACGCCCGGCGCTGCTGATCGGCCGGCAAGTTGCGCAGGCGCACGATGTCGACGATGCGCTCGGCGAGCATGCTGGCCGACGCGTCGAGCAGGATCAGGATGCGCTGGCCGCCGACCTTGAGACCGCTGAGATACTGCCGGTCGCCCTCGCCGGGAAAGGCGCGCAGACGGTCGCCCTCCCGGGAACGCTGCTGGGCGCCGCCCTCGAGCCGCTTGCGTTCTTCGTCGATGGAATTGAGGTCCGACTTGAGCCGGTTGAGATGGGCCTCGCGGGCGATGCTGTCGGTCTCGAGCTTCGCCAGCTCATAGCGCCGTCCCGCGATGTTCTCCGTCAGGCTCGCGGCCCGGGCCAGCAGGCGTTCACGGCGCTGGGCGGCCTGGTCCAGGTCCGCGCCCAGTGCGGCTGCCTGCTGGCGCCCGCTCAGCACCTGGCGCTCCAGGGCATGCACCTGCCGCTGCAGCGCTTCCGTGGCTTCGCGCCGCTGCATCAGGGAGTTGTGGCTGAGGATGAGGAACAGCAGTACCACCGCCCCGAAGCCGCACAGGATGGCGTCGATGAAGGACAGGCTGAGGGTGGTGAGAGGGCGGCGCTTCATGGCGCGCAGCTAGCTGGTTCGCAGGTGCCGGGTCAGGCGGTCGTTGACGTAGCTCTCCGTGTCCAGCACCAGGCGCTCCTGGGCTAGCTGGAGCTGATGGACCAGGAACATGAGCACGATGCTGAGGAGCAGCGCCACCAGGGTGGAGTTGAACGCCGTTCCCAGGTTCTGGGTCACGCCGGTGATGTCGCCCTGCACCGCCCGATGGGCCAGCCCCAGGGCGTTGCCGATACCGCGCACGGTGCCAATGAAGCCGATGGAGGGAATGGCCCAGGCGATGTAGCGGATCTGTGCCAGCTCCGAGTCCAGGCGCTCGCCCTCGTTCTCGCACAGCGAGCTGGTGGCGGTGGCCGCGTCCTGCACGCTGTGGGTGGTCTCGAAGCGCGTGAGCGTCTGGAACACCGCCCGCGGCAGCAGCAGGTTGCGCAGGGCGGGCTTGAGGGATTCCAGGGGCTTGGCATAGCGCCGGGCGTCCTCGGGCAGGATCTTGATGCCCTCGGTGAGCGGCAGGAGGTCGTTCTCCAGCAGTCCGCGTTCCCGCAGCACTACTACCCATTTGTAGCCGAGAATCGCCATCGCCCACAGCATGAGCACGAAGCAGGCCTCCTGCTCGTAGTCCTTGAGCATGACGTAAATCGAGGCCGGAACCTCGGCATCGGGTTGCTGGGCCACCAGGGCCCTCTGCTCGGCGAGTTCGGCCTCGGCGTTGGGCCGCACCACGGAGACATAGGCGCCGTGCACCAGGATGACCGCGAAGATGAGGGCGAAGAACTGGTACACGAACTCGACGGGGAAGTGCCTGAACATGGAGGTCCTCGGGGGCGGACGAATGCCTGCAGTTTATCGCTTGGGGCTTTGTCGCGGCGAGAAGGGTCAGATGTCCACGGGAAAAGAGACCGGGGCATCCAGCCGCGGCCTCTCCTCCTCGGTCTGCTTCTTCTTCGGATCCGGTACCGGGACCGGCTGCGGATCCGGCTTCTCCTGCCGCTCCCGGGGCGGTTCGGGGGTGGACGGCGGTGTTGGCTCCGGGGCCTGGGCCAGGGCCGGAAGCGCGGCACAAAGACAGGCCGCCACGAGCCCCGGCAGGATTCGCCGCCAACCGTAGCGCAGGGTCATGGGGCCTCCGTCGCATATCGGGCGCAGCGGAACCCCACGTCGGGGCGCGGCTCGCTCCCGTAGTCCCTGTAGGTCCAGCGCAGGGCGCTCACGTTTCCCTGCATCCAGCTGGAACCGCGGATCACGTGGTGCTTGCCGGTGGCCGGGCCGATAGGATCGTTCTCGGCCTTTGCGGCCATGGGAATGCCATAGAAATCGTGCACCCACTCGGCGGCGTTGCCCGCCAGGTCGAAAAATCCCGCGGGACTCGCCCGGAAGCGGCCGACCGGCGCGGTGCCCGCGTAGCCGTCATCGTAGTCCTTCAGGGTATCGGCGAGGACCCCTGCCACCGAGCGATCGGCGAAATTGCCGCTGTTCGCCGGCGGCGGCAGAGCGTCGCCCCAGGGAAAGCGGGTGGGCTTGGCGAGGCCGGCATGGCGCGCGGCCCATTCCCATTCGGCTTCCGTCGGAAGCCGGTAGCCATGGCGCAGGGGCAGCACCGCGGCCGCCCCCGCGCCGCCATAGCTGGCGGGAAGCTGCGCCGCGGTGTTCAACCCGTTGCAGTAGCCGGCGGCGTCCTCCCAGCGCAGGTTGACCGCCGGGTGCGATGCGCCCTCGAGGGCCACCGAGTCGAATTTTCCCGAGCGATGATCGGGACGGAATTTCTGGAATTGGGCGTTGGTCACTTCGGTGACCGCGAGGTAGTAGGGGCGCGAGAGCCGCACCTCCCGCAGCGTCTCGTTGGCGCGCTGGCCGGGATCCCGGCGCGAAGCGCCCATGGTGAATTTACCGGGATGCACCAGCAACATCACGGTGCCATCCGGGGCGGTGATCTTTTCCGGGAGCGCCTCGGGCGCCGGCGACCCGGCGGCGCGCAGCGTTACGCTGTGGGTCTGCCCGAAACCGGGCTTGGGTGTGACCCACAACTGGGCAGGCTCGAATCCGTCCCGCGTGATCTCCAGCAGTGTCGGGGCCGCGGCGAGCTGGTGAGTGCCCTGGGCGGGGCCGAGGGCGCGGCCCTCGACGCTGAGCGTGGCGTCGGTGGGCTGGACCCGAAGCGTGACCGGGCCCACTTCGGCGCTGAGCGCGACGCTGAGTCTGCGCTCTTCGGCCGGCTCCAGCCACGCGGAGCGGGTCGCGGTGCCGTAGCCGCCCTTGGAGATCGTGATGCGATGGTCGCGGCCCGGGCTGACCGCGAGCGTGGCCGGGGTGGTGCCGGCGAAGCGCCCGTCGACGGCAACGCTCGCCCCCGGCGGCTCGCTGTCGATCCGCAGCACACCGTCGGCGGGGGCCAACATCACCGGTCCGATGGACTGGGGCTGGCCCGGGAGGACGGAGATTCTTTCTTTCCACGGCCTGCGGCCGGGGGCGCGGATTTCGAGGCTGCGCGCGCCGGCGGCGAGTTCCGCGGTAAGCGGGAGTGGGCCGATTTCCGCGCCGTCCACCCACAGGGTGGTGCCCGGAGTGTCGGAGCGGACGCTGACGGGAGCGGAAGCAGGGATGAGCGTCGCGGCGAGGGTCTGGCGGCGCCCCAGTCCCTCGACACCGACGGTCTCGGAATATTCCGCGTAGCCGTCGGCGCGGATCACGACGCGGTGTTCGCCCGCGGCGAGTTCCCGCTCGGCGAGAGGCGTGCTGCCAACCGATTCGCCGTCCACCAGCACCTCCGCGCCGGAAACGCCCGGAGTCTGAACCGAAAGGTAGCCGGGCAGTTTCTCAAGGGCCAGCGACACCCGCTGGTTGAGCGCGCCGCTGATCGCGATCTCCCGGTCCAGGGGCCGGTAGCCGCTGCGCCCGGCCCGCAAGCGGTAGCTGCCGGGAAGGGCCAGGTACCCCTCTCCGAGCCGGATAGCCGGAATCCCGCCGTCCAGGCTCATCTGTTCCGGTGCGGGCTGAATGTCCACGTACAGCATGCGGGCCGAAAACACGAACCACAGGATGCCGGCCAGGGCCGCCAGCGCTACCCCCACCGAAGCGGCGCCGACCCTCCGCTGCCGGGGAGCCGGCGCGGGCGGCGGCGGGCTGAGGACGACTCCAGGGGGGCAGGGTGCGAGGGCGGCATCCGTGCCGGTTTCGAGCGCGAACGCGCTCCCCACCACGCGGACAACGAAGACGCCATTGCCGATGCGCAGCCGGTCCCCGTCGCGCAGCCACTGGGAGGCGGCGAGGCGATGGTCGTTCAGAAACACGGGCGGCCCGCTGGCAAGGGGCTGCAGAAAGGGCGCGCCGGCAGCGAGGGCGAGAGCGGCGCCCGCCTCGCCCCCGGCCCGGGTGATCAGCAGCGCTTCCGCAGCCAGGTCACGGTGCGCGGGGCCGCGCGGGCCGCGAAGCGTAACCCTCAAACCTGCTCCTCGCAGGCCACGAACACCCGTGGCGCAGGCGCATCCGGTTCCACCGTCACCTCGACCCGCACGTCCTTGTAGCCGGGGCGCGAGCCCACCAGGGTGTAGGTCCCCGGAGTCAGCGTCACCTCGCGCGTCTGGAAGCGGCCCAGGGGCCCCACCCGTTGGAGCACGACCTCGGTGGCGCTGTCCGACGTCACCTGGATCACGACCTTGGCGGTGGCGCGCTGCAACGCTGCTTCCAGGCTCTGCCGCTCCTGGGCGAGACGGGGTCCGCCGGCCCTCTCGCGCTCTAGGGAGGCGAGGAGGCGCTGGGCCTCGTCCCTCACCCGCGGCGAATAGAGCCGCCGCGGGTCCGCCAGGTAGGCGTCGATCCGCCCTTGCAGCGCGATCATGCGCTCGCTGCGCGCGATGCCCTGGCGCGCGAAATCCACCGTCGGGTCGATGGCCGCGGCCCTCCCGTAGGCGGCGAGGGCATCGTTCCAGCGCTCCGCGGATTCCAGGTTCCGGGCCTCCTGCTGAAGCCGGGCGAGCTCGTCGCGCCGCAAGCCTTCCTTCGCCTGCGCCAGCCCGTCCGCCGCCGACCGCTCACCGGCACGCAATCCCAGGGCGGCGCTGAAGGACTGCTCGGCGTTCCGCCAATCGGACTGCTCCAGCTGCGCGAGGCCCCGGCTCATCAGCTGGTCGAAGCGCAGCGCTGCGAGGCGGCCGTCCACCCGCTTCAACGCAGCGGCGGCGGGCGCGAACTCGGGATCCAGGACCAGCGCCGCGGCGTATTCCTCCCGCGCTTCGCTGAGCTTTCCAGAAAGCTCCCGGGATTCGCCGGCGGCATGGCGCGCCAGGACGCCGTCGAGCTTTTCGGCGCGGGAAAGACCCTGGCGCGCCCGGGCATCTTCCGGGCGAATCATGAGCGCGAATTGGAACGCCTGCGCCGCCTTGGCGGACGCGCCGGCCTGGATCGCGGCCTCGCCCTCCGCGAGCATCCGCCCATACGCCGCATCCGCCTGGGCCCGGATCTCCCCCAGGCGCCGGATGGCTTCCTGGTAGGCCTCGACGGCCGCCGGGTAGTCGCCGGCGGTAAGGGCCGAGGCGGCCTCGTTCGCTGCGAGATCCGCGCCCGCGAGTTCCTGAGTCGCCCAATTGGCGGCGCCCTGCGCCCGCAGCGTATCGCTTCCCGCGCGGTAACGGGCCGCCTCTTCCTGCGCGAGCAGACGCTGGCGGACCGTTTGTGCCGTGTCGGCTCCCGGCTGTTCCGCCACCGGCGACGGCGGAGGGTCGGCGACCGGGGGCGCAGCGTAGCGGGGGGCGGACAGCCACTCCGGCAGCATGAAGAACACCAGCACTGCCAGGGTGAGGGCGGCAGTCAGGGCCGCCGCCACCCAGCGGCCGGACACCACCGTGCGGGTGCGCACGCCGAGAGGGAAGGCGTGGGACGGGGAGGCATCGCTGCCGGAAGGATTCCTAGCGGAGGGACTCGCCATGGCGCCGGGCGGGTCGGGCTTACTGGGCGCTCTCCGGCGCCGGCGAGGCGTCTGGCGGCGTCGCCGCCACCGGCTCGAGACCGGTCTCCGCCGCGTACATTTCGCTCAGTGTCCTGCGCCACTCGGCGTACTGAGCCTCGACCGAGCCCGACAGCTTGAGCGCCCGGCCGTCCACCTCGTCAACCACGGGGGCCACGTCCGACTTGAACGAAACGCCCAGTTCCTTGAGCGCTTCGGCATGGACCTTCGCGTCGTCGGCGAACTGGCCGCTGGAGCGGAAGGCTTCGAATCCGCCGATTAGCAGCAGATCCCGCGCCACCCCCGCGCCGGAGGAACTGCCGTTGTTGCTGCTCACCACCACGGCGCCCACCAGGGCCAGGAGGCCCAGGGCGCGGCGTTCCCACATCTTGCGCTCCAGTTCGCGCTTCTGGTTGAGCTCCAGCAGGTAGGAGCGGCGCCACTGCCGGTAGGGTTCCCGCATGTCGTCGTAGAGGTTGCCGTAATAGATGTTCACGGTGTCGATGAACATGTACTCCCGCGCGTGAATACGGTCCACGCGCTCCGCCATGGGATCGCCATCGGCGGGCAGCCGGCTGACCTTGATGACGCCGTCGTCCTGAGCCAGATAGCCGCCGAAGGCGTCCGGCGCGATGCTGCGTGCGAACTTGAGTTTGGCAACCTGGCGGACGGCGACGCGCTCCTTGCCGCTCAACTGCCGGCGGTAGGCCAGCATGTCGTTGGCCACCTGGTTGTAGAAGTCCTGAAACGGATCGCGGTCGGTGCCATTGACGATGGCCCGGTAGCTCTCCTCGGTGGCTTGGGCGGCGTACTCCTTGTGGAACCAGGAGCGGCCGGTGGCGTCCACGACCTTGACCTCCACTGTCAGCGTTTCGCCGTTGGACTGGAGCAGCTTGCCCGACACGCTGACGTCCACTTCCTCGGCCCGCGCCGGATAGACCCGCACTGCGCCCCATTGGCCGGTCTGCTGCAGGGTCTGTTTGAGATGAAACGGAATGTAGCGCGCTTCCGCTTCCCGGATCTCGGCGTGCGTCCCCTGCTCGGCGGCGGCCTCGGCGCTGAGCTCCGCGGTTTCGAAAATATGGACGCCCACGTCAAGGAGGGTCTCCTCGGGCAGCGCCTGGTCGGCGTAAATCACCTCGGTGGGCGAAACGGTGTGCTTGGAGGGCCCGGTGGCGCAGCCGAGCAGAGCCAGGGGCGCGAGCGCCGCCAGCAGCAGCCAAGGCCGGCGCCGCCCTTCCGTCATCGCTGCGCACCCTTGTAGCGGCGGTACTCTTCCCACAGCTTATCCCTCAGTTCCGGATCGGTCTCCGATTCCGCGGCCTTGCGGATCTGGCGGGCCACGATGTCGTCGTCATGGCCGTCCCCCACATCGGGAGGCGCCGCGGCCGATGCGCCGGACGCGCCGGGATCGGTGCCCAGGATGCGCCCCCCGGGAGAACCCTCTTCGCCCGCCGACTCGCGATCCGCGCCGTGGCTGCCGGGCGCGTCGGCGCTGGAGGCGGTGGCTTCCTCGCCCCCGGCCTCGGGCGCACCGGAAGCGGTCCCGTTTCCGCCCGATGCGCCTCCTGAGCTTCCTGCGGAGTCTCCGCCGCCTCCGCCTGCTCCTCCTGAGGCCCGGGTGCGGGCCCGGCGCGCCTCCTCGAGCAGCAACTGGTCGAATTCCGCCAGCGATCCCCCGAGCTTTTCCTCGAGGGCGGCGATCTCCTCGGCCTCGGTGGCGACTCCGGGCGCTCCCATGCCGAGCGACGCGGGGGCGGGCGCGCCCGCGGGCAGGGCATCCACCTCCTGCATCAGAGTTTGAACCCGCTGGCGATTCAGCGCCACCAGGCGCTGCACCCGTGCGAGGTATTGGTCCAGGTGCTCGCGTTGCGCGGGTTCGATGGCTGGATCCGCACGCGCGGTTTCTACGCGCCGCGTGACCCTCGCCAGCACCTGCTCGCTGATGGCGAGGTCGTGGCGCGCCTGGGCCAGTTCACCACGCAGCTCGGCATGGCCGGGAACTGTTGTAACAGCCAGCCACAGCAGCAGCAGCGCGGCGCATCGCGCTGCGCTCCGCGAACGCCTGGACCCGTGATCCAACGCACATTCCCGCTGCGAACCCATCACCCGCCTGGGAGCGGAAATCTGCGCGAAACGCGTCGAATCCGATAACCTATTGATTAGCATAAGCTGCCATTCACGCCACAAGGCCCTGCGGGCCACGCGAAATCGCCAATTCCTTACCGGGAATGGTAGTCAGGACGCCCGCAAAATCATAGGCAGGCGTGGCTTATAGTTGGATAGGACAGGGGAGCGCGCAAAGAGTGCGTGACGGCGCGTGGGTCCGGGGCCCGCGAGAGCTCCCGAGGGCTACTCAAGTACAGGTTTGCAGGGTGCGGGGGCAGCGCTTAAAATCCGCAGGTACTCGGGCGCGATCTCCCTAAGGAAGATGGCGCTCCCGGCGTAGATCGGGCGTCGTCATTGCCCCCCGTTTATTCGTCGCCACGGCCCGATGCCGGAACGAACGTGATTCACCATCCTCCCCCACTACCTGAAAGCCGCGTGCTGCCATGGCCAAACTCCTGAAAATTTTCTTGCTCGCGTTTGCGGTGTTGCTCCTGGTGATGGGCGCGATTGCCGCGTATGTAGCGGCAACTTTTGATCCCAATACCTACAAGCCCCAGATCGTCCAGGCGGTGAAAGAGAAGACCCAGCGCACCCTGAAGCTGGAAGGCGACATCAAGCTCTCCTTCTGGCCGGGCATCGGCGCGCGAATCGGCAAGGCGTCGCTTTCAGAGCGCGGCAGCGATAAACAATTCGCCGGCGTCGAGGACGTGCACGTGGCGGTGAAGCTGATGCCCTTGCTTTCGAAGCAGGTGATCGTGGATGCGGTGGAAGTGAAAGGGCTGCGCGCCAGTCTGGTGCGGGCCAAGGACGGAAAGATGAACTTCGAGGATCTGGGTGGGGCCCCCGCGGCGGCGGCCAAGCCGGAGCAGCCGGCCCCCGCCGCGCAGCCGGTGGCTTTCGACATCGCCCGGGTGGTGGTGGAGGATTCCGCGGTCTCCTTCCGCGACGAGCAGGCGGGAACCCAGATGGCGCTGTCGGAGGTTAATCTGAGGACGGGGCGGATTGCGAATGGCGTGCCGTCCACCATCGACCTTTCCCTCAAGGCCCAGTCCAGCCAGCCGAAACTCGACCTGGCGCTCAAGGCCAAGGGCGGGTTCCTATTCGACCTGGAAAAGCAGCGGTACGCGATAGACGACATGAAGCTCGAGGCCAAGGGCGAGGCCGCAGGGATCAGCAAGCTCGAGGCCAACCTCTCGGGCAGCGCCGGCGCCAGCGCCAAGACCGGCGAAGTCACGGCGCAGAAGCTGGCGCTGGCCCTCACCGGCATCCAGGCCGGAAACAATCTCGACATCAAGGTGGATGCCCCGCGGCTCGCGCTCACGACCGACAAGGCGACGGGCGACAAGGTGACGGTGGTGGCAAAAATCTCCGGCCCGGCGCAGACAGTGTCGGCCCAGATGGTGCTGCCGGGCATCGAGGGTACCGCCCAGGCCTTCAAGACCGGCCCCGTGACCCTGGATCTGGACCTCACGCAGGGGGAACTGGCGGTAAAAGCCAAGGCCACCTCGCCGGTCTCGGGGAATCTTCAGGCGAAGCAGGTCTCGCTTTCCAAGCTGGGGCTGAACCTCTCGGCAACCGGCCCCAATCTGCCGGGCAAGAGTGTCAGCGGAGAACTGCAGGGAAGCGCGGCCGTTGACGGTGTCAAGGAGAACGTTCAGGCCAACCTCGCCGGCAAGGTCGGGGAGAGCAATCTCAAGGCCAAGCTGGCGGTAAACGGTTTCGGCAAACCGGCCCTCGGTTTCGACGTGGACATCGACCAACTGGACTTGGACAAATACATGCCGCCCAAGCCGTCGGGCGAGGCCAAGGCGGCGGCCGGGGCGCCCCCCTCCGCCGGGGGCGGAGCCGCCAAGGAAGAGCCCATAGATCTGTCCGCCCTAAAGGACCTGAACGCGACCGGATCGCTGCGCATCGGTTCCCTCAAGGTCCAGAACATCAAGTCTTCCAATGTGCGGCTGGACCTCAAGGCCAAGGATGGCAAGGTGGACCTGAACCCGGTGTCGGCGAACCTCTACCAGGGCAGACTCGACGGCAGGGTGTCGCTGAATGCCGCCGGAACCCCGGCCATCGCGACTCGGCAGAACCTGACCGGCGTCAATATCCAGCCGCTGCTCCAGGATGCTGCCGAGTTCGGGAACCTGGAAGGCAAGGGCAACGTGTCGCTGGATGTGACCACCCAGGGAGCCACGGTGGGCGCGCTGAAAAAGGGCCTGAACGGCAACGCGGCCCTCGACCTGGCTGACGGGGCCTATCGCGGCATCAATATCGCGGAGACCATCCGCAAGGCGAAGGCGGCGCTGGGCGCGCTGGGCGGCAAGCCCCAACCCCAGACCCAGGCCGCCGACACCGCCCAGAAGACCGACTTCACGGAGTTGAAGGCGAGCTTCCAGATCCGCAACGGTGTCGCCCACAACGAAGACCTTGCGCTCAAGTCGCCGCTGCTGCGGGTGACCGGCGCCGGGGACATCGATATCGGCAATGACGCGATCGATTACCTGGCCAAGGCCACGGTGGTGGGCACCAGCAAGGGGCAGGGCGGGGCGGAACTCGACCAGCTGAAGGGCGTCACGGTGCCGGTGAGACTCTCCGGGCCCCTGGCCGCGCCGAAGTACCAAGTGGACGCGGGCGCTCTTGTCACCGAAGCCGCCAAGCAGCAGGTGGAACAGAAGGCCCAGGAGCTTATCCAGCGCAAGCTGCCTGGGTTGTTCGGGAAATAGGTGCTGCCGCGCGAATGGCATTTCCGCCCCTTGCCTAAAGCTCGCAATGGTTGCAAGGGAGCGGAATGTTCATTCCTTGCTTCAGGCACCATGAGTCAGCCGCGTCCTCTGGGCGTTATGAGTTCGATTTGCCCCGGGTCCTGGCGCGCCAGTGCGTAGACGGTCAGCGGATCTGAAGCGCGGTTTCGCCCGGGATGTGATCGTCTGGCAGCGGAAATACGGACGCCAGGATCTGCCGTGGCAGCACTCCCGCGATCCCTATCCGATCTGGGTCTCGGAGGTCATGCTGCAGCAGACCCAAGTCGCCACCGTCATTCCCTACTTCGAGCGTTTCCTCGCGCGTTTCCCCGACGTGGCGAGTCTCGCCCTGGCGGAAGAGGATGCAGTGCTTGCGTTGTGGAGCGGGCTCGGCTACTACTCCCGGGCCCGCAACCTGCACCGCGCGGCGCGCCTGGTGGTGGAGCGTCACGCCGGGCGCTTTCCCCGCACGGCGCCGGAACTGGAGATGCTGCCCGGGATCGGCCGCTCCACGGCCGCCGCCGTCGCCGTATTCAGCGCCGGCGAGCGGCGCGCCATCCTCGACGGAAACGTAAAGCGGGTGTTGGCGCGCTGCTTCGGGGTTTCGGGCTATCCCGGCGACGGTCCCGTATCGAAGCGCCTTTGGCAGCTGGCGGAGTCATTGCTTCCGGCGCGGGGTGTCGCGCAATACACCCAGGGCCTGATGGATCTCGGCGCCACCGTCTGCCTTCGCACCCGGCCGCGCTGCGACCGCTGTCCGGTGGCCGCCCAATGTTTCGCCCTCAAGGAAGGGCGGGTGGCGGAGTTGCCCTCACGGCGCCCGCGCCGCCAAGGCCCCCGGCGCGAGACCGTGATGCTGCTGTTGCTGCGCCAGGGCGAAATCCTGCTGGAGAAACGGCCGCCGGCCGGCGTGTGGGGTGGACTCTGGTCGCTCCCGGAGGCCGCTCCGGGGGAAGATCTGGAAGAGGTCTGCCGCCGCCGCTTCGGCGCGGAGATCGTCGGGAGTGAGGAACTGCCGGCGCTGGACCATGGGTTTACCCATTTCCGTTTGCGCATCCACGCACGGCGCGCGCGGGCGTTGTCGGCGCCGCGGGCGGTTCGGGAGCCGGGAACCATGTGGATCAACGTGGAAGACGCCATGGGCGCGGCGCTGCCCGCCCCGGTGCGTCAGCTGATCATGGCCTATGCCGGGCCTGGCGCCGCCTGAGGTCTATTTCCAGAGTTCCACCGCCTGGCCCTTGCTCCGCATTCGCTGGGCCCTCGCCTGGATGAAGCGCTGGAACTGGGGCTCGGATTTGTAGGCGCCGGTGCCCACATACTCCAGGGAGGAAGCCAGGTGGAAGGGCTTCAGGTACGCGTCCACCCGGAACACCTCCCTGCCCGCCTCATCGAAAAACACGATGCTGGGCGTGTAAGCGACCTTGAGGTTGCGGCCCCACTCCGCCTCGCTCAGAGTCTGGCCGTCAAAGGTGGTGACGGGGGCCTTGCCGAACAGTTCCAGCCGCACCCATTCGAAGGAAGGCAGCAGGGCGGAGGCCGCGGAATCCTTGAAACCCTTGGCGTGCAACTCGTCGCATCCCACGCATTCCTTCTGCTCGAACAGCACTGCGATCGGCTTCCTGGAGGCGGCCCGCAGGCGCTTCAGGTCGTGGGGCGGCTTGGTGAAAAATGCCTCGTCGTGCAGCTTGCCGCTAGCGGGCTCGGCTGCACGAGTCTTGAGAAACTCGGCGAACGTCAGTTCCTTGTCTTTGCGGCCCGACACGTAATCCAGCGCGGCGTCGAACTTGTGGGGCGGGTAGTAGCCGTTGACGCGCAGTGCCACGCCGCCCCGTTCGTCAAGCAGAAGGAGAGTGGGAGTGAATTGCACCTTGAGCAGCGCGGCCAGGTCCTTCTCCGTGCGCGGCTTGCCGTCGAACCAGACGACTTCCCGGTCACCCCAGATATTGAGGGCGATGGCGTCGAAATGCTGACGGGTTTTTTCGGCGATGTCCTTGCGTCCGAAGTTCGCTTGCATCAGTTCCTTGCAATAGGGGCAGCCGTCCTGGCCGAAATAGAGGAGCAGGCGCTTCTGATGACTGGCGGCCTCCTTTGCCTCCTCCGGGAAGTCCAGGAACGACTCCTTGAACCAACCCGGGATTTCGATGGCGTGGGCACCCGGCTGCGCGGCCGTAACGGGCTGTTCGGCCGCCCAGGTCGCCGCTGCGACCGGGCCAAGAGCGAGCATCAGCAGTGCGTATAGTCTGAAAGGCCTGGCCATATCTATTTCTCCTGTGGGAGCTGTGCCCGGAATCGGGCTGCGCAGCTTCTGAAGGGGGTGTTTCTCATTCGCCGAGCCCCTGGCTGGCGAGAAACTTGTGCAGCACCGTTAGCCGCGCCGTGCTGCTGTCGAGTTCCAGCAGCTTCTGTTTGGCGGCGAGCTTGAGGGGCAGGGTCTCGGCCAGGCGGTAGCTCACCCAAGCGGCATCATCGAATCGGAACGGCTCCCGGAAATATGCGCTCCCCAGCTTGTCAACGATCATGCGCAGCACCCTGGCACAAATGTGGTGTTCGTCGGGGAGGGGAGCGGTCGGCTCCTCTTGCATCAGGGTGATCCGCGCAATCAGTAGCCCGTCTGGCCTTATGTCGCAGGTCTCGATGCGGAAGCGCTGGGTGCCGACGGTCTTCAATTCGAAAATGCCGAGCTGTGGCATGTCCCACTCGATGATCGTTGCCAGGCAGCCCACCCGCGCCGGCACGGCCGGGGTTCCCACCTCGCTGCCTTCCTCGATCAGGCATACCCCGAAGGGCCGGTTATCCTTGAGGCAACTCTTGGTCATCTCGACATAGCGCTGCTCGAACACCTTGAGCGCGAGAATGCTTCCCGGAAGCAGGACGGTATTGAGCGGGAAAAGCGGTACTTCCACCGATTTGGGCTCCCGGCCGCCGGAGAGGTAATCGAGCAACGCCAACTCAGGGCTCCTCGGCGCCCCAGCGCTTGACCAGGCCATTCTCGATGCCGAGCCGATCGAGTACGCGGGCCACCACGAAATCCACGAGGTCCTGCACCGAGGCGGGGTGATGATAGAAACCGGGATTAGCCGGCAGGATCGCCGCGCCGGCTCGGGCAAGGCGCAGCATGTTCTCCAGGTGAATGGCCGACAACGGCGTCTCCCGCGGCACCAGAATCAGCGGACGACCTTCCTTGAGCATGACATCCGCCGCGCGCTCGATGAGGTTCTGGGCGAGTCCCGCCGCCACCGCCGCGAGGGTGCCCATGGTGCACGGGCAGATCACCATCGCGTCCGGCGCGCTGGATCCCGACGCGATGGGCGCGAACCATTCCTCCCGGCCGAACACCGAGAGCTGGCCTGCCTTGGCGTTGAATTTCTCGGAGAAGAACGCCTCTGCTTCCGACGCCCGGGACGGGAGCGCGAGATCCAGCTCCTGGCGCGCCACCACTTGGGCCACCTGGGAATAGGCCAGATAGACCCGCGCCCCGCTGGAAAGCAACTGCTCCAGCAGACGGACGCCATAGGGCATTCCGGAGGCACCGGTGAAGGCGAGGGTAATGGTGCGGGTCATGGCGACGTTTCAGGAGGTGGGCTGGGGTGCGGGCTCCGTCTCCGGTCCCCCGTCGAGCAGGCGCGCCGCGGCGAGCCCGTTGACAACTCCGAAACCGAGCGCCGCGGCGGCCAGGGCCGGCACCAGATACAGGATTCCCGCGTGGGGAATCAACCACAGCCAGGCGATCGCCAACTGGCCCGCCAGATGGGCGAGAGCGGCCAGGATGCTATGGCTCACCGGGCCGAACCATCTCTCGGGCAAGCTGCGGGTCGCGCCCAGGGCCGCCAAGCTCGTCAGTGCGCCCCCCAGGCTCAGGAAAAACCCCGGTGAAAGGAACGATCCCAGAAGCAGGCTTGCGCCCACCACCCGCAGCAGCGATACCCAGGCTGCCGCGCGGAAGCCCCAGCGGCTAAGCACGAGCAGCACCACGATATTGGCGAGGCCGGGCTTGATGCCGGGTACCGGAGACGGAATCGCCGCCTCGGCGAGGGAAAGCGCAATGGCGGCGGCGGCCATCCGCGCCACGTGCCGGTCCTCGCGGGTCGCCTCCAGTTCAATAACTGAGCGAGTCATAGCGTCTTGAGCGGCCCGCGAGCTCCAGGCTCACCTGATTGGGCAGGCAGATGGCGATATCGCCGGCGCGCTCCAGCCATCCCTGGCGCACGCAGTATTGGCGTGGGCTGGGGTCCGATACCACCCGGGCGCGGCCACGCTCCACGGCGATCACGCTCTCACCGAGGGGCCCTGCCACGCGCATCGAATGGTCGCGGGAAAGTGGAAGCTCCGCCACGATGCGCCCGGCGCTGCGCACCACCGCGCGATCTGCGAGTTCCCGGCTCCACAGCAGGGGAAAGGAGGCCCCCACCAGTAGCGCCGCGATGGCCAGGGTCAGCCAGTCTCCGGGGCGCAGCAAGCGCAGCATCTCAGGTCAGCCCCCGGTGGCGGACCAGCACCTGAGCACCCGCCGAGAAATAACTTGCAAGCTTCTCGACGAAATACACGGAACGATGGCGTCCGCCGGTGCAGCCGATGGCCACCGTCAGGTAGCTGCGGTTGTCCTTGTCAAAGCAGGGGAGCCAGCGCTCGATAAACTCGACGATATCGCCCAGCATGCGGCCCGCGTCGGGTTCCCGCTCCAGAAACCGGATCACGGGCGCATCCCTTCCGGTGAGGGGGCGCAGCTCGGGATCGTAGTGGGGATTCGCCAGGCAGCGCACGTCGAACACCAAATCGGCATCGAGGGGAAGACCGTTCTTGAAGGCGAAGGACTCGAATAGCAGCGTGATGCGGGAGCGGTCTACCTCCAGAAGGTCCTTGATCCAGGCGCGCAGCGCGTTGGGGTGGAGGGCGCTGGTGTCGATGCGCTGGGCCATGTCCCCGATGTCCGACAGTTCCTCGCGCTCCATGAGGATCGCCTCCGTGAGCGTGCAATCGCCGGAGGTTAGGGGGTGGCGCCGGCGCGTTTCCGAGTAGCGCTTGACCAGAGTCTCGGTGTTCGCCTCCAGGAACACGAGGCGGGTGTCCACACCGTCGTCGCGAAGCTCCGAAATCTGCCGCGGCAGCATGCGCACGGAGTCACCGCTGCGCACGTCGATGGCGACGCCGACGCGGCCGTAGCCTTCATCCCGCAGGAACCGGGTCAGGTCCCGGAGCAGCGGCGCCGGGAGGTTGTCCACGCAGTAGTAGCCGCTGTCCTCCAGGATGTTGAGCGCGATGCTCTTGCCGGAGCCGGAAAGGCCGCTGATCAGCATCAACTGCATGGCCGCGCGCGGGGCGTCCCGCTACAGCTCCCCGGGGTCTTCCCCGGAACCCGACGCCATGAGTTGCTCGTGACGCGCCAGGAATTCCTGGGTGCTGTCGATGCCCCGCAACTGCAGCACGTAGTTGCGTACCGCGGCCTCCACCAGCACGGCAAGGTTGCGCCCGGCGGCCACCGGCACCGCCACCTTGCGGATTTCGACACCGAGCACATCCTGGCTGCTGGCGTTGAGGGGCAGGCGCTCGAAGCGGGTGAGTTCCTGGCCGATGGGCCTCTCCAGGTGGACGATTAGCTTCATGTTCTTTCGCGTTCGCACCGCGGTTTCGCCGAAAATGGTGCGGATGTTGAGCACGCCGAGGCCACGCACCTCGAGAAAGTCGCGCAGGACGGGCGGGCAGCGGCCTTCCACCGTTTCCGGGCCCAGGCGGTAAAGCTCGACGATATCGTCGGCCACCAGGCCGTGCCCGCGGCTTACCAGCTCCAGGCCGAGCTCGCTCTTCCCGACGCCGCTGTCGCCAGTGATCAGCACGCCCATGCCGAGCACGTCCAGAAATACGCCGTGCATGGTGGTGGAGTTGGCCAGGGTGCGAGCCAGGTAGGGCCGCACCATCCACATCAGGTGCAGACTCGTTAGCTGGGTCCGGAACAGGGGCGTGGCCGTGGCGTCGGCCAGGTTCTTGAGCACCTGGGGCACGGACTCGCCGCCCGCGACGAACATGCAGGCCATCCCGTTGGTGGAAAGGTTGTGCAGGGCCTCCTGCAGGTGCACCGCATCCAGGTTCTTCAGGTAGTCCGTCTCGGAATCGGAGAGGACCTGGATCCAGTTGGGATGGATGAAATTGAGATGGCCGATCAGACCCTTGGTTGAGCGCCCGATGAGTTCGCTGTCGAGAACCTTGCCGCCGCCGTTCTTGCCCGCCTCCCAGGTGAGGCTCAGCTTTTCCCGGTTCTCCTCAAACAGCCGCGCTATGGTGACCTGAGGCATGGGGCTGCCATTCGGTGATCAGCCGGTGGATCTCCGCGGCATCCGCGGCAGCGCACAGCTTCTCGCGGAAGGCGCGGTCGCTGAACATCTGGGCGAGCTCGGACAGGATCTGAAGGTGAAGGTCCGTGGCGCGCTCAGGGACGAGCAGGACGAAAACAAGCTTCACCGGCTGCCCATCGGGCGCGTCGAAGGGAATCGGTTCCTTGAGGCGGATAAAGGCGCCAAGCGCGTCCTTCAGGCCCTTGATGCGGCCGTGGGG
>DKBC01000290.1 GCA_002451065.1 Betaproteobacteria bacterium UBA6910 | reverse complement strand
CTAAGCTGGGGGTTACAGGTTCGAGTCCTGTCGGGCAGGCCAGTCTGTTATCCCGGGCCCCGCCGGGACGCCCAGAACAATGGTGGCAGTAGCTCAGTTGGTAGAGTCCCGGATTGTGATTCCGGTTGTCGTGGGTTCGAGTCCCATCTGCCACCCCAGTTTCTCCTCGGTGCCGCTGCAAGGCGGCAACTGCCGAAGGAAACGCCTTCGCTCCTAACTCCGCTGCCGCGGGCGGCGGCTCGCCGTGCGCTGACGTTCCGGGATTTGACATAGGTCAACGAACGAACGGCATCGGGAAGGTACTTTGGGCTAAACCTTTTCAGCCCAGCCCATTGAGCCGTCCGTGCCAGGCATTCACAGAATCAAGAAAGGTCTGGATTTGCCGATCGCGGGAAAGCCGGAGCAGGCGATCCACGATGGGCCCGCGGTTCGACGCGTCGGTCTAGCAGCGGCGGACTATCCTGGGTTACGCGCCCGTTTCGAGGTGAAGGTGGGCCAGCGCGTGCGCCTCGGTGAGCGCCTGTTCCACGACAAGCGGTTACCCGGAATCACCTTCACCGCGCCCGCTGCCGGCACCGTTACTGCCATTCATCGAGGTGAGCGAAGAGCCCTCGTCTCGGTTGTCATCGATCTCGACCCTCAGGGCGACACTGCGCGCCATGACCAGCTAGCGTTCGACAGCTTCACGGGGTCCGCGCCTGAATCGCTCGACGCCGAGTCAGTGCGGGCATTGCTTATCGAGTCCGGCTTGTGGACAGCGTTCCGCACGCGCCCCTTCTCGCGAATCCCGGATCCGGCGGTAGCGCCCAGCGCAATTTTCGTCACCGCTATGGACAGCCACCCGCTGGCGCCCAACCCGGATGTGGTGCTCGCGGGCCAGGAGCAGGACTTCGAATTAGGCCTGCACGCGGTGGGACGACTCACGTCGGGGCCCAAGTATCTGTGTACGGGGCCCGAATTCCGCTTGACGCCGCCCGCCACCAGCGCGTTCTCCCAGGAGCGCTTCGAGGGACCGCACCCGGCCGGTACTCCGGGGCTGCACATTCATCTGTTGGAGCCGGTGCACCGGAACAAGACGGTGTGGCATCTGGGATACCAGGACGTTGTGGCAATTGGAAAATTGTTTCGGACCGGAACTCTGGATCCGACTCGGGTGGTGGCGCTGGCGGGGCCGGGGGTAAAGCGGCCGCGGTTGTTGCGAACCCGGCTCGGTGCGTGCCTGACGGAACTCATGGCGGGGGAACTCGCAGACGGGGAGCAGCGCGTAGTGTCTGGTTCAGTGCTGGGAGGCCGCGGAGTGACCGCCGAGGCGGATGCTTGGCTTGGTCGGTACCACCAACAAGTGACGGCTCTTCCGGAGGGACGCGGGCGGGAGCTCTTCGGATGGCTGCGGCCGGGGCGGGACATCTTCTCGGTTACCAACGCCTTTCTCTCCGCCTTCAGCCGCGAGCGGCCGCTCGCCTTCAGCACCACGACCTATGGTTCAGCGCGGCCCATGGTTCCCATTGGCACCTACGAGCAGGTGATGCCGCTCGACATCGAGGCCACTTTCCTGCTCCGCTCCCTGATCGTGCAGGATCCCGAACTTGCCGAGCAACTGGGGGCGCTGGAGCTCGACGAAGAGGACCTCGCGTTGTGTACCTTTGTCTGTCCTGGGAAGTATGAGTATGGCCCCATGCTGCGCAGCCTGCTGGACCGGATTCATCGGGAGGCGTGATGAAGGCATTGCGGCGCTTCCTGGACCAGCAGTCGCAGAGCTTCGAGCAGGGCGGGCGCTTGGCGCGCTTCAAGCCGCTGTTCGAAGCCGCGGACACCTTTTTCTACACGCCGGGCAATGTGACGCGCACGACAGCCCACGTGCGCGACGGCATGGATCTCAAGCGCATGATGATCACGGTAGTCATCGCGCTCATCCCATGCGTCATTTGGGGTATGTACAACACGGGGCTGCAGGCCAACCTGTCCCTGGATCCGGCTAAGGCGGCGGAACTCACGGGCTGGCGCTTCGATGTGATCCGGGTTCTGGGCGTGGGCCACGACCCCGGGAGCGTCCTCGCCAATATCACGCTCGGGGCGCTGTACTTCATCCCTGTATACGTCGTGACCATGTTGGTGGGACTGACCTGGGAGGTCGGATTCGCCATGGTCCGGCGGCACGAGGTGAACGAGGGTTTTTTCGTCACAGGTCTCCTGTTTCCCCTGATCCTGCCGCCAACCATACCTTTGTGGCAGGTGGCCTTCGGCATTTCCTGGGGGGTGGTGATCGCAAAGGAAATGTTCGGCGGCACCGGGATGAATTTCCTGAACCCCGCGCTCGTCGCCCGCGCTTGCCTTTTCTATTCCTTTCCGCTGCAGATTACGGGCGACAAGGTGTGGAATGTCGTCTCGCAATCCCACTGGCTCGACGGTTACAGCGGCGCGACGGTGCTGGCAAAAGCCAAACAGCTAGGATCTCCGATCGCGGAGCAGGGCATCACCTGGTGGGACGCTTTCCTCGGATTCGAGCTCGGGTCCCTGGGGGAGACCTCGGCCGCAGCCTGCCTGATCGGCGCAGTGATACTGCTGGGAACTCGGGTCGCGGCCTGGCGCACGGTGGCCGGCGTGGTGCTGGGCACGGTGCTCGCAGCCGAACTACTTAACTTCGTCGGCTCCTCGACCAATCCGGTATTTGCCGTTCCCTTCTGGTGGCACATGGTGCTGGGGGGATGGGCTTTTGGCACCGTGTTCATGGTAACCGATCCCGTCACTTCGACCTGGACCGACCGGGGCAAGTGGATCTATGGGACCCTGATCGGCGCGCTGATCGTAATGGCGCGGGTCTTCAATCCCGCCTATCCCGAGTCGGTGATGCTGGTGATCCTGTTCATGAACGTGTTCGCGCCGCTTATCGACCATTACGTGGTGAAGGCGAACATACGCCGCAGGATGCGCCGCAGTGAGGCTTGAGTCACCCGCCTATACTCTGGGATTTACCACGGTGGTCTGCGTGGTGTGCTCGCTGCTGGTAGCGGGATCCAACGTGCTGCTCAAGGACCGCCAGGAGGTTAACCGCCTGGTCTACCTGCAGAAGAACTTGTTGCAGGCCAGCGGACTGGTGCAACCCGGGGAGAAGATCCCGGACCAGAAGGCCCTGGAGATTTACCGCTCCCGCATCGAGCCGCGGCTGGTGAATCTGCAGTCCGGGGAATACGAGACCGGCATGGACCCGGCGCGCTACGACCAGCGCCGGGCCCGCGGCGATCCGCGGCAGAGCCGGGAGGCGCCGCCGAACCCGGCTTCAGTGCGCCGCATTCCCGATGTGGCAAAGGTGTACCTAGTGAAGGACGGAGACGAGTACAGCCAGATCGTGATTCCGGTCGAGGGCCTGGGGCTGTACGGGACCCTTTATGGCTACCTGGCCCTGGAGCGGGATACCACGACCATCCGCGGGCTATCGTTCTACGAGAACCGGGAAACTCCGGGTCTTGGCGCCGAAGTGGACAATCCGCAGTGGAAGCTGCTGTGGCCCGGCCGCAAGGCCTACGGTGACGACTGGAAGCCGCGCATCTCGCTGGTCAAGGGGGGCGCCGGCCCGGCCACCGAGGATCCCTATCATGTGGACGCCGTGGCCGGAGCCACCATGACCAGCAACGGCGTCACCCGAATGCTCCAATTCTGGCTCGACGAGCTCGGCTTCGGGCCCTATCTGCGCAAGGTGCGCGAACGGGGAGGCCCCTGACATGGCGTTGTTCGACAAGCACAAGCGCGCGGCGCTGTTTGACCCACTGCTCGCCAACAATCCCATTGGCCTGCAGATGCTGGGCATCTGCTCTGCGCTCGCCGTCACTACCCGCATGGACAAGGCGCTGGTCATGAGCGTGAGTCTCACCACGGTGGCGGCGCTAGCCTCCTTGGCCGTGAGCCTCATCCGCAAGTTCACACCCTCCAGCGTGCGCATCATTGTGCAATTGGCCATCATTTCCTCCCTGGTTATCGTGGTGGACCAGGTGCTGAAAGCCTATCTCTACGAGATCAGCATCGAACTGTCGGTTTTCGTCGGCCTCATCATCACCAACTGCATCGTGCTGGGCCGCACCGAGGGATTTGCCATGCAGAACCCGCCGCTGATCAGCCTGCTGGATGGCATCGGGAACGGACTCGGATACAGCCTGGTGCTCCTCACCGTCGGCTTCATACGGGAGTTATTCGGGACCGGGCGCGTGTTTGGCTTCCAGGCGCTGCCACTGGTCAGCGAAGGCGGCTGGTTCTATCCGAACAGCATGTTCCTGCTGGCACCGGCGGCGTTCTTCATCATCGGAGTGCTGATCTGGTTCCTTCGCACCTGGAAGCCGGAACAGCAGGAGGAGAACTGATGGAGCACTACCTTTCCCTGTTGGTTAAGTCCGTGTTCATCGAGAACGTGGCTCTCGCCTTCTTCCTGGGCATGTGCTCGTTCCTGGCCTGCTCACGCAAGGTGGAGACCGCATTCGGGTTGGGGGTGGCGGTGGTATTCGTGCAAGTCCTTACCCTGCCGCTCAATAACCTGCTGCTCCGTTACCTGCTCGCGGAGGGCGCTTTGACCTGGCTCCACGAGAGTCTGAACTGGGTGGATCTCACCTTCCTGACCTTTATCGTGTTCATCAGCACCATTGCGGCCACGGTCCAGATCGTGGAAATGGCGCTCGACCGGTATTTCCCGGCCCTCTACACGTCCCTGGGCGTGTTCCTGCCGCTGATCGCGGTAAACTGCGCCATCCTCGGCGGGTCCCTATTTATGGCGGAACGGGACTACAATTTTATTGAGAGCGTCGTGTTCGGCTTCGGCACCGGGTTCGGTTTCCTGCTGGCGATAGTGGCGCTGGCGGCGATCCGGGAGCGAATGGCTTACGCCAATCCACCGGGGGGCCTGCGGGGGCTGGGCATCACTTTTATTGCGGTGGGCCTGATGTCCATCGGCTTCATGATGTTTTCGGGAATGCAGTTCTGAGGGGCGATTCGTGAGCCTGGTGTTATTGGGTGTGGCGACCTTCACCACCGTGGTGGTGGTGTTGGTAATGTTGTTGATGTGGGCCCGGGCGCGGCTGGTGCCCGCGGGAGACGTGCTGCTGCTCATCAACGACGACCCCGGCAAGGCGCTGAAAGTGCCCGCCGGGCGCACCCTGTTGAGCGCCCTGAGCGAGAAAAAGGTGCTGGTGCCGTCGGCCTGCGGCGGCAAGGGAACCTGCGGGCTGTGCAAGATCAGGGTGGAGGGCGGTGGAGAGGCGCTGCCCACCGAGAAGGGATTTTTCACCCGCGGCGACTTGCTCAACGGATCGCGCCTCGCGTGCCAGGTCAAGATCAAGAACGACCTCAAGGTGCAGGTGCCCGCAGAAGCGTTCAGCATCCGCCAGTGGACCGGCAAGGTGATCTCCAACGTGAGCGTGGCGGACTTTCTCAAGGAGCTGGTGCTGGAGCTCCCTCCCGGCGAGGATGTGCCGTATAGGGCAGGTCAGTACGTCCAGTTTCGCTGCCCACCCCACAGCGTGTCCTATAAGGATTTCGAGATTCCGCCCCGCTTCCGCAAGAGCTGGGACCGCGACAACCTGTGGCGCTATGTTTCGGTGTGCAAGGATTCCGTGGAGCGTGCCTACTCCATGGCGAGCTATCCCCTGGAGAAGGGGCAGCTCAAGTTCGACGTCAAGGTCTGCCCCCCGCCCACCGGGGCGCCCGCAGGCACGCCGCCGGGCATCATGTCCTCGTGGCTTTTCGGACTGAAACCGGGCGATGAAATCCCGTTTACCGGGCCATACGGCGAGTTCGGCGCCACCGACACCGACGCCGAGATGATCTTTATCGGCGGAGGGGCGGGAATGGCGCCCCTGCGTTCCATCATCTTCGACCAGTTAATCCGGCTCAACAACGGCCGCAAGATTTCCTACTGGTACCGGGCGCACAGCCTGCGGGATGCCCTGTATCGGGACGAACTGGAAAAGCTCGCCGCCGAACGTCCCAATTTTTCGTTTCACCTCTGCCTGTCCAAGCCGGAGCCCGAGGACAACTGGACCGGC
>DKBC01000271.1 GCA_002451065.1 Betaproteobacteria bacterium UBA6910 | reverse complement strand
GATCCAGGAAAAGGCGCGCACGCCGTTCTTCGACCAGCTCAAGGAATACGTCCTGATGGCGAAGGATCCCTGGCACACGCCGGGGCACTCGTCGGGCGAGTCCCTGCGGGGCAGCCCCTGGGTCAATGACTTCTACGAATTCATCGGCGACCACCTGTTCAAGGCCGACCTCTCGGTGTCGGTACCGATGCTGGATTCCCTGATGGAGCCGGCGGGGGTGATCGCGGAGGCACAGACCATCGCGGCCAAGGCTTTCGGCGCCCGCTNNCGGCGCGCGGCGCACCTTCTTCGCCACCAACGGCACCTCCACCGCCAACAAGGTGATCCTGCAGACGCTCATCGCGCCCGGGGAAAAGCTGCTGCTGGACCGCAACTGTCACAAGTCGGTGCACCACGGGGTGGTGCTCTCCGGCGCCCACCCCGTCTACCTGGATTCCTCCGTGAACCGCAAGTACGGGGTGTTCGGACCGGTGCCCAAGAAGACCATTTTCCAGGCCATCGAGGACCACCCGGATGCCGAGGCCCTGGTGCTCACCTCCTGCACCTACGACGGGCTGCGCTACGACCTTAAGCCCATCA
Organism: Betaproteobacteria bacterium UBA6910; assembly: GCA_002451065.1. Lineage (GTDB taxonomy): Bacteria > Pseudomonadota > Gammaproteobacteria > Burkholderiales > UBA6910 > UBA6910. Next base: position 2,840 of record DKBC01000271.1, on the reverse strand, counting down.
TCGAGGCCGCCCACGCCAGGGGCACCAAGGTCCTCATCGACGAGGCCTGGTATGGCCATGCCCGCTTCCACCCGGAGTTCCGCCCCACCGCCCTGGAGTCCGGAGCCGACTACGCCACCCAGAGCACCCACAAGGTGCTGTCGGCCCTGTCCCAGGCGAGCATGATTCACGTCAACGACCCGGACTTCAAGGAGCATATCTTCCGCCAGAACTTCAACATGCACACCTCCACCAGCCCGCAGTACGCGATGATCGCGAGCATGGACGTGGCCCGCCAGCAGGCGGTGATGGAGGGCTACAAGCTGCTCTCGCGCACCCTCGAGCTGGCCACCGAGCTGCGGGGCCAGATCAACTCCACCGGAGTGTTCCGCGTGCTGGAGCTGGACGACCTGCTGCCGGACGAGGTCAAGGGCGACAACGTCCGGCTCGACCCCACCAAGGTCACGGTGGACATCAGCCGCTGCGGCTTCACGGTGGAGGAGTTGCAGAAGGAACTGTTCGAGCGCTTCAACATCCAGGTCGAGAAGTCCACCTTCAACACCCTCACCCTGCTGCTCACCATCGGCACCACCCGCAGCAAGGTGTCTCGGCTCTACGACGCGCTGATGCGCATCGCCCGGGAAGGCCGGGCCCCGCGGCGCCTTTACCCGATGCCCGACGTGCCCCGCTTCACCCAGCTGCGGTACCTCCCGCGGGATGCCTTCTATTGCGGGGGCGAGCTGCTGCCCCTGCTGGACGAGCGCGACAGCGTCAACAAGGCGCTGCTGGACCGTGTTTCCGCGGACCAGATCGTTCCCTATCCGCCGGGCATCCCGGTGCTGGTTCCGGGGCAGGTGATCACCGAGGAGGTGATCCAGTATGTCGTCGGCCTGCTGCGCAGCCAGAAGCGGATGGAAGTCCACGGCATCGTTTACGACGGCTACCTGCCGTGCGTGCGCGTCCTCACCGGCGACGAGGAGCAGGCGCTGCGCCGGGTGGGCCTCACCTGCACCGACATTCGGGAGGAGGTCGCCCAGGCCACCCGCCGGACGGCGGTGGTGTCGTGAGGCGCCGGCGCGAGCCAGTTGCGCACCGGCGAGTTTTCGGAACAGAATAGCGCCTGAATTCGCTCTGACAGACGCACGGCGGCCTCGGCCGCCGTGTGTTTTTTCCGATCATGTCCCATGTCATGAATACCTATTCCCGGCTGCCCGTGGCCTTCGTCCGCGGCGAGGGGGTATGGCTGTGGGACGAGGGAGGCAAGCGCTATCTAGACGCACTTTCCGGCATTGCCGTGACCGGGATCGGCCACGCCCATCCCAAGCTGGCCCAGGCGCTGTCGGCTCAGGCGGGCATGCTGATCCACACCTCCAACCTGTACCGGATCCCCGCGCAGGAACAGCTGGCCGACCGGCTGTGCAACCTGTCGGGGATGGACAAAGCATTCTTCTGCAACTCCGGCGCGGAAGCCAACGAAGCCGCGATCAAGCTGGCACGGCTGCACGGGCACAACCGGGGCGTGGAAATCCCCACCATCATCGTGATGGAGCGGGCATTTCACGGCCGCACCCTGGCCACGCTCACCGCCACCGGTAACCGCAAGGTGCAAGCGGGCTTCGAGCCCCTGGTGGCGGGCTTCGCCCGCGTTCCTTACGACGATCTGGACGCCATCGCCCTCGCCGGCCAGCACAATCCGAACATCGTGGCGGTGCTGGTGGAGCCTTTCCAGGGCGAGGCAGGCGTGCAGGTGCCCCAGGCAAAATACCTGCAGGGCATGCGGCACCTCTGCGACCAGCACGGCTGGCTGATGATGCTGGACGAAGTGCAGTGCGGGATCGGGCGCACCGGGACCTGGTTTGCGTTTCAGCACACGGGAATCGTTCCCGACGTGATGACCCTGGCCAAGGGGCTCGGCTCGGGGGTGCCCGTCGGCGCCTGCCTCGCCCGGGGCCCCGCGGGCGAAGTCTTCAAGCCCGGAAGCCACGGCTCCACCTTCGGCGGAGGCCCCTTCGCGTGCACCGCGGCCCTGACGACGCTGGACATCACCGAACAGGAGGAGCTGCTCAAAAACGCCGCGGAGATGGGCGATTTCATGCTCAGCGGCTTCCGTTCGCGCCTTGCCGACACCCCAGGCGTCGCCCATATCCGGGGCCAAGGCCTGATGCTGGGCATCGAGCTGGCGAAGCCTTGCGGCGATCTGGTTCAGCGGGCCCTGGAGCGCGGGTTGCTGATCAACGTGACCCAGGACAGCGTAATCCGGCTGCTGCCGCCACTCGTGATCCGGCGCCCGGAAGCCGAGCAGGTGGTGGACTGGGTTTCGACCCTGATACGCGAGTTCCTCGCCGGCTGAGCCCCACGTCGTGGCGGTCCGGCACTTTCTCCAGTTCAAGGACCTCTCGCGGGAAGAGCTCGACTACCTGTTCGAGCGCACCCGCTGGATCAAGGACCGATTCAAGCACTACCAGCCTTACGCCCCCTTGGCGGACCGCACGCTGGCCATGATTTTCGAGAAGCAGTCCACCCGCACCCGCCTCTCGTTCGAGGCGGGCATGCACCAGCTCGGCGGAACCGCCATCTACCTCAACACCCGCGACACCCAGCTCGGGCGCGGCGAGCCGGTGGAGGACGCCGCCAAGGTGATCTCACGCATGGTGGATCTGGTCATGATCCGCACCTTCGAGCAGGACATCATCGAGCGTTTCGCGAACCATTCCCGGGTGCCGGTCATCAACGGACTGACCAACGAGTACCACCCCTGCCAGATCCTGGCCGACATCTACACCTTCATCGAGCACCGGGGGGCGATCCAGGGGAAGGCGGTGGCCTGGATCGGAGATTCCAACAACGTCTGCAACACCTGG
>DKBC01000121.1 GCA_002451065.1 Betaproteobacteria bacterium UBA6910 | reverse complement strand
GCCGAAGCCGCCCTGGAGTTCTCCCGGGCCAACTTCCAGCGGCAACAGAAACTGGTGGCGGACGGCTTCGTGAGCCCCAATGCGGTGGATTCCGCGCGCGCGGCCTACGAGCGGGACCGGGCGCGGGTGGCCGAACTCGCCGCCCAGCGAAAAATCGGCCGCCTGCCCGCCCGCAGCGATGAAATCCGCGCGGCCCGCGCCGAGGTGGAAGCGGCGGAAGCGGCCCTGGCCCAGGCCGCGTGGCGCCTTGAGCAGAAGGCAGTGGCGGCGCCGGCCTCGGGAACCGTGCAGGACCGGTTGTATCTCCCGGGCGAGCACGTGGCCGCGGGGAGTCCGGTGGTGTCGATTCTGCCGCCGGAGAACCTCAAGCTCCGCTTTTTCGTGCCGGAGACCCATCTCTCCAAGCTGAAGATCGGGCAGGCGGTCACCGCCGGCTGCGATGGTTGCGGGGATGCGATCCCCGCGACGGTGAGCTTCATCTCCACCCAGGCCGAGTTCACGCCGCCCGTAATCTACTCCCGCGAGCGGCGCGAGAAGCTGGTGTTTCTGGTGGAAGCCAAGGTCGACCCGGAACGCGCGCCTCGCCTCCACCCGGGGCAGCCGGTCGACGTGCGCCTGAAATGAGCAACGGATACGCCATCGCCGTCGAAGGCCTGACCAAGCGCTTCTCGGGGCGCGAGGTGGTGAAGCGGCTCACGCTGGAAGTACGCGAAGGAGAAATCTTCGGCTTCCTCGGGCCCAATGGCAGCGGCAAGACCACCTCCATCCGCATGTTGTGCGGCCTCCTTACCCCCGACGAAGGGCGCGGCACCTGCCTGGGCTACGACGTGATCCGCGAGACCGCGGACATCAAGCGCCGAGTCGGGTACATGACCCAGCGCTTCAGCCTCTACGAGGACCTTTCGATCCGGGAGAACCTGGACTTCGTCGCGCGCATGTACGGTATGCGCGGGCGCCGCACCGCAGTGGAGAACGCGTTGGAGCGACTCGGGCTCGCCAATCGCCGGGAACAATTGGCGGGCACCCTGTCCGGCGGCTGGAAACAGCGACTGGCCCTGGCGGCCTGCATGCTGCACGAGCCCCGGCTGCTGCTGCTCGACGAACCCACCGCGGGTGTGGACCCCAAGGCCCGCCGCGACTTCTGGGAGCAGATCCACGCCCTTGCCGCCGAAGGCATCACGGTGCTGGTCTCGACCCACTACATGGACGAGGCGGAGCGCTGCCATCAGCTCGCCTATATCGCCTACGGCAACCTGCTGGCCCGGGGCACGCCCCAGGAGGTCCTGGAAGGCTCGGGGCTCGCCACCTGGTCGGTCGAAGGCGAGGACCTCTACGAGCTGGCGGCGGAATTGCGGGGACTTGCGGGAATCACCCAGGTGGTGCCGTTCGGCAACATCCTCCATGTGTCGGGAGCGGACCCGGAGCTGCTGGAAGCCACCATCGCGCCCTTCCGGAAGCAGGCGCAGCGCCGCTGGACGCCCTCCGAGGCGAGCCTGGAGGACGCCTTCATTCACCTCATGGACAGCACCCGGGACAATTACCAATGAGCGGCAACGGCTTTTCCGGGTCCCGCTTTGCCGCCATGGTGGCGAAGGAATTCATTCAGATGCGCCGGGACCGGCTCACCTTCGCCATGATGGTGGGCATTCCCCTGCTCCAGCTGATTCTCTTCGGCTTCGCCATCAACGCCGATCCCAAGAACCTGCCCACCGCCGTCCTGTCCGCGGACGACAGCCCCTTCGCCCGCAGCTTTATCGCCGGGCTCGCCAACAGCGGCTACTTCCGGGTGACCCACCGGGTGGCAAGCGAGGCGGAGGCGGACCGCCTGCTGGAGCTGGGCGAAACCCAGTTCGTGGTCACCATTCCCGAGGACTTCTCGCGCAAGCTGCAAAGGGGCGAGCGCCCGGCGGTTCTCATCGAGGCGGACGCCACCGATCCCGCCGCCACCAGCAACGCGGTGGCGACAGTGCTGCGAATGAACGAGACCGTCCTCGAGCGGGACCTCACCGGCAGCCTGGCGCGGCTGCGGAGCCAGCCGCCGCCTTTTGAGGTGCAGGTGCAGCGCCGCTACAACCCGGAGGGCATCACCCAGTACAACATTGTCCCCGGTCTCATGGGCACCATCCTCACCATGACCATGATCATGATGACCGGGCTCGCCATCACCCGGGAGCGGGAGCGCGGCACCATGGAGCACCTGCTCGCCACGCCGGTGAAGCCCCTGGAGGTTATGATCGGCAAGATCGTGCCCTACATCCTGGTGGCCTACATCCAGGCGGGGCTGATCCTGGCCGCCGCCTGGGTCATCTTCGGCGTGCCCCTCTCGGGAAGCCTGGCGCTGCTGCTCGCCAGCGTCCTGGTGTTCGTGACCGCGAATCTCTCCGTGGGAATCACCTTCTCCACCCTCGCCAAGAACCAGATGCAGGCGATGCAGATGACATTCTTCTTCTTTCTTCCATCGATCCTGCTCTCGGGCTTCATGTTCCCGTTTCGCGGCATGCCCGAGTGGGCCCAGTGGCTGGGAGAGCTCCTGCCGCTGACCCACTTCCTGCGGGTGGTGCGCGGCATCCTGCTCAAGGGGAACGGGGTAGCCGAAATTCTGCCCAACCTCTGGCCCATGCTGGCGTTCATCGCCGTGGTCATGACCATCGCCGTGCGCCGCTACCGCCGCACCCTGGACTGAGGCGACCATGAAAATCCCGCTCCCGTTTCTGCTCCTGGCCCTGACCATCACCGCCGCTAACGCCCAGCAGGCGAACACGAGCGTGAGCGCCAAGGCCTTCGCCGAAGTGGCGGTGTATCCCATGCGCGACGCGCCGGCTTCCGCGCGGAGCCTGAACGAGGCGAAGCTGTCGGCGGAAGTCTCCGCCCGGGTGGTCGCGATTCCGGCGGAAGTGGGTCAGGTGGTGCCCAAGGGCACGCCCCTGATCCGGCTGGATTCCCGGGACTTCGAGCTGGCGGCGGACCGGGCGGATGCCGCGCTCAAGTCGGCCCAGGCGCGCCTAGAACTGGCCGAGAGCCAGCTCCGTCGCGGCCGGGAACTGAAGGAGCGCAACTTCATATCCCAGGAGGCGCTGAACCAGCGGGAAACCGAGGTGGAAGTGCTGCGGGCCGAGGTCGCGCTCAACCGGGCCCAACTGGAAACCGCCCGCCGCAGCCTGGAGAAGACCACGCTGCGAGCGCCGTTCCGGGCCGTGGTGCGGGAACGCCTGGCCCACGTGGGCGAGCTGGCCGCGCCCGGAACGGCGCTGATCGCGCTGGTGGACCTGAGCCGGGTGGAAGTGGCGGCCCAGGTCCAGGTCAAGGACGTGGCCTCCCTGCAGAACGCCAGGGAGATCGAGTTCGTGGCGCTGGGCGCACGCCATCCCCTCAAGCTCTCCCGGGTGTCGCCGGCCATCAATCCCGACGCCCGCAACGTCGAAGTGCGGCTCGCGTTCACGGGGAATGAGGCCGCACCCGGCGCCTCGGGGCGGATCGCCTGGCGGGACACCACGCCGCATATGCCGCCCGAATTGGTGGTGCGCCGCGAAGGCCGTCTCGGCGTGTTCGTGCTGGAGAACCGGCATGCCCGGTTCGTGCCCCTGACCGAGGCCCAGGAAGGGCGTCCCGCGCCCGCCGAGCTCCCGCCGGACACCCGCATCGCGGTCGATGGGCGCCACCTGCTCACCGACGGACAGCCCCTCGCCGCCCAGCGCCCGTGAGCCTCTACCGCCGCCTGCTCGAGAACCACCCCCTGGCCAACATCACCTTCCTGGTGGTGCTGCTGCTGGGATTCGCGTCCTACGCGATCATGCCCCGGGAGCAGGACCCGGAGATCAATTTCAACTGGGTGCAGATCACGACCGTGCTGCCGGGAGCGTCCCCCGAGGACGTGGAGAAGCGCGTGACCAAGCCCCTGGAGGACGCCATCAAGGGCGTGCCCGACATCAAGTTCGTGCTGAGCAGTTCCCGCGAGAACATCTCCTCCATCCTGGTTCGGTTCCGGGACGTGGACGAGCGGGTGTTCGACAAGCGCGTCAATGACCTGCGGCGGGAGATCCAGAACGAGGCCCAGTCCGAGCTGCCCACCGAGGCGGACGATCCCCTGGTGCTGGAAGTGACCACCTCCAACGGCTTTCCCACGGCACAGATCTTGGTCACCGGGCAGGCCAACGACGAGACCCTGCGCAGCCTGTCCCGGGAGATCCGCGACGACCTGGAGCGCATCGCCGGCGTGGACCGGGTGTTCGCCCTGGGCCTTCACGACCCCGAGCTGCTGGTGGAATTCTTTCCCCAGGCGGCCCAGGCGCGGGGCCTCACGGCAACCGACATTGCCGACGGCGTGGGCGCCTGGTTCCGTGACACTTTCGCAGGGACCGCCCGCACCGGGGACGTGGAGTGGCTGGTGCGGGTGATCGGCACCGACGCCAACCCCGATTACCTGGCGCGCCTCACCCTGAGCCCCACGGCCGATCCCCGGGCCAAGATCCCCCTGGAAAGCGTGGCCAGTGCCCAGCGCGCCCGGGAAAAGCCCAACCAGCTGGTGAGCCACGAGGGCCGGCCCGCAGTGCTGCTCTCGGTCACGAAGAAGAGCTACACCAACACCCTGGATCTGGTGGCCCTGCTCAACGACTACATCGCGCGCAAGAATTCGGTGCTGGGAGCCACCGGGGTGGTCATCAGCCTCATGGACGACCAGACGGTGCCCACCCGCCAGGCCATCCGGGTGATGGAGAACAACGCCTTGTTGGGGTTGATCATGGTGCTGTCCGTGTGCTGGGCTTTCCTGGGCAGCCGCATCGCCCTGCTGGTGGCCATCGGCATCCCGTTCTCCCTGGCCGGGACGTTTGCCGTGCTCCACGGCATCGGCGACACCCTCAACATCTCGGTGCTGCTCGGGATCGTGATCGTGCTCGGAATGCTGGTGGACGACGCGGTGGTGGTGGTTGAGGCCATCTATTACCGCATGCAGCGGGGCGAGGCCGCCCTGGAGGCCACTCTCGAATCCTTGCGGGAAGTGGCGGCGCCGGTGTTGGCCTCGGTCACCACCACCATGGCGGCGTTCCTGCCCCTCATGCTGCTGCCGGGCATCGT
>DKBC01000131.1 GCA_002451065.1 Betaproteobacteria bacterium UBA6910 | reverse complement strand
TCATCGCCCATGGTGTAAATCGTGAGGCGGTCCGCGTCGAACAGGCTGCAGATGTCCCTGCTCACCTCGAGCATGATCTCGTCGACGTTGCTCGCGGCGTGAATCTTGTTGGTTACGGCCTGCAGATTCTTGGAGAAGCTCAGCTTGCTGCTGATTTCCGACAGCCTGTCAGGTCCGGTATGCGACGCCATTACCGTGCTCATGGCGTGCGCGCCTCCTTGCGATTCGGAATCCGAAACGCCTTGCTGGCTTCGTCAGCTCTCAGGAACGCCATAACGACTAGAACTCAAATACCTGGTTGTTCAAAAGCATTCGGGGATTGTACGCCCCCGCCGCCGCCTCTATCTCCCGCATAGTTAGCTCGATCTCTCCCGGCTTGAGATGGGTAACAAAGATCTCCGGGCGCGACTTCAGCTTGCGCAGTTCGTCGGCCAGCATGCTTGGACACAAGTGCTTCGAGGCAATGGCGAGGTCCCGTTCCCGGTTGCAGAAGGCGGTTTCGACAATAAGATACCGCAGACTGGGAATGCGGTTGACCACGTCCCACAGATCGTCGCAGACGGTGGTGTCGCCGGTAAACACGAGGCTCGCATCACCCGAGTCAAGCTGGAAGCCCACCGCGGGCACCACATGATGCGCGGGCATGGGGGTGATGCCTCGCCCGCCAACGACCACCTTTCGCCCGACCTCGATCGCCTCGTAGCGGAGATAGGGAGATTCCCGGCTTGGGATCTGCGCAAAATCCGGCCAGATCTTCCAGTTGAAGATGTGGTCATGGAGCGCGTCCAGGGTGGCCTGTAATGCGTGGACGACCAGGGGCTTGTCTCGCATGCCGCCCACGCTGTCCACTAGGAACGGAATGCTCGCAATGTGATCGAGGTGAGCATGGGTGACAAAGACCCGGTCGATCAGTGACAGTTCCGTGAGGCTGAGATCTCCGACGCCCGTCCCGGCATCGATCAGGACGTCTTCGTCAAGCAGCATAGAGGTGGTACGTAGGTGTCCACCGATGCCCCCGCTGCAACCCAATATCCTCAGCCTCATGCCACGCGTCTGCTAATCGTTATTTGGGCCCGGATACCCGGACCCCCGCTTCCGAAGCATCCGGCGGCTGCGGGCCCGGTCACTTGATTTCAAAGGTCCAGACCCCATCCCAGAAATCCCCCGGGGGGTTTGCGAGCAGATACGCAACCCGCTCCGAATACATGCGGTAGAGCTCGGATTCAGGGCGTATCCGGACCAGAGCCGAAACGGCCGCCTCCGCCCGATCCCAGGCCCGGGAACGATAGTAACCCAGAGCCTCGTGGAAAAGAGCGACTTCCTCCACAAGGCCGCGCTCCACACTGTCCCTCGGTCCGACGGGCTCGAACACGGCGACGGGCTCCTCCTTTCCCTTGACCCGCACCCGGTCCAGTTCCCGAAACAGGAAGTCGGGGACCGCGTCGCGGGTATTCTGCCCAACCACGACATCCACGCCGTACTGCTTGGTGATCCCTTCCAGGCGGGAAGCGAGGTTGACCGCGTCCCCCATCACCGTGTAGGCGACCCGCATCTCGGACCCCATGTTGCCGACCCGGACCACGCCGGTGTTGATCCCTATTCCCGCCTTGATCACGGGCCATCCACGCTCCTGAAACCTGGGTCGGAGCGCCTGCAGGGTGGCTTGCATCTCGAGTCCGGTCAGCACCGAGTTGCGGGCATGCTCCGCATCCGGGAGCGGCGCTCCCCAGAACGCCATGATGCAATCTCCCATGTATTTGTCGACGGTACCCCGATGCCTGTAGATCACTTCGGTCAAGGGCGTCAGAAATTCGTTCATGAATCGCGAAAGCTCCCGCGGCTCCATGCGCTCGGAAATGCCGGTAAATCCCCGGATATCCGAAAACAGCACCGACATCTCCCGGCTATCCCCCTCCATCGAAATGCTGCCCGGATCCCTTGCCATCTCGTTCACCAGGTCCGGCGACACATAACGCCCGAACAAACCGGTGATGAGACGCTTGGTGCGTGCCTCGACGAAGTAGCCCCAGGACATGTTGAGCGCGAACAGCCCCGTCACCAGAACCAGTGCACTCGCCATCGGCAACACCATGTTTGCGTGTTGCCACACCGCCAAGTTGGTGGCGACCACCGCAATGAGCACGCCCAGGGTCGTCAGCGCGCCGTGAAACGGGCTCAGCAGGGGCATCAGGAAAACCAACACCACGCCACTCGCCAGGATTACGAGGGACTCTGCGGCGATAACATAGGAGGGCTGTATCTTGAGCGTCTGGTCGAGCATACCGGAAATCAAGTTGGCGTGGACCTCGACCCCCGGGTAGGTTGCCTGCACCGGAGTCGCGCGCAGGTCGAGCAGGCCGGGCGCGGTCGTTCCCACCAGCACAACCTTGTGCTTGAGCACGGCCGGGTCCACCCGATCATTCAGCACGTCGCTCGCCGATACATAGGGAAAGCTCCCCTGTTTCCCCCGGTATGGAACCAGCGCGCACACGTTCTGATCCAGCGGAATTCGCAACTCCCCCATGGGGCCGGCCAAATCCAGCCATTCGAGGCCTCCATAACCCGCGCTGTCCCCGGCCAAACCGGGAAACACCGACGGAAATCCCAACAGCGCGCGCACCATGGCAAGCGACAATGCCTCGTAATACGCGCCGCCATACTCGGCAACGATGGGTACCCGCCGAACCACGCCGTCCCGGGGATCAGGCAGGGGATTGAAATGTCCGCCCAACGCCGCCGCTTCCTGGAATTCCGCGAGATTCGCGCCGTAACCGGTCCACCGGGTGAAATCGATCGGCCGCCGGCTAAACGACTCGGCTGGGAATATCGGGGGCGGCAGCTTGCCCGAGGTTTCGGACAGTCCGGTAAAGTAGTAGCCGAGAATCACTTTGCGGCCCTTCATGCTCTCAGCAAACAGCCGGTCATAGTCTAGTTGTGGGGCGATCTGATGCACCTTGCCCGGGTAACCCGGAACATCCCGCAAATCCTCCCGAGCCAGCCTTTCAAGCACTCTTAGCCCCGAACTCTCGTCCCTTTCCGCGAAAACGATGTCGAAACCCACCACCTCTGCCTGATAGCGTTCGAACAGCTTGTCCAGGAGGAGAGCGAGGCGGTTCCGGCTCCAAGGCCAGCGACCCTCCTCCTTCAGGCTTTTCTCGTCTATGTCGACAATCACGATTCGATCATCCACCGTGCGCGGCATGGTAAACCGCAGCCGATAGTCGTAGATGATGGAATCGAACTGATCGATGAGGGGAATCCGGAAGAATGTCGCCGAGTGCCCGAACAGGACGCCCAAGAGAACCAGCCCCAATCCTATCCTTGCCGCGTGCTTCTTCAGGTACTCGCGCATGCCCGGACGAACTGAGGCCACCAGCGCTGGTTACCGACCCCGGCCTGCGTCCGAGGACACGGCATCAGCGCTTGAGGAAAAACTCCATCTTCACCCCGGCCAGTTCCACAACATCGTGGTCCATCAGGAAATGCGGCTGAGCATCCAGGATCTTGCCATTCACCACGGGAAAGGAGGAGCCTTCCACATGGGTAATGAAATAACCTTGGGGACGCCGGGTAATGACCGCCACCTGGACTCCGGGCTTGCCCAGCGTGGTCAGGGCCTTCGTGAGCGCAAGCTCCCGACCCGCCGCTGGACCCGTGAGAACCTGCACCGTTCCGGTCGGGCCTTCGTCCGTGGGCGCGGCGACCTTCGGCAGGGGCTCCGGAGGCGCCGCCACGGCGGGGGCAGGCACCGGCGCCACTGAGGCCGCTGCTGCGGCCCCCTCCGTGGACGGGGCCTCGGCCGCGGGTCTCTGGGACCGAGCGGCGGCCGGCTGTTTCAGGATCATGGTCTTCTCGTAGATACCCGATGTCGCCCCGGCCTGCTCGTTTACGTACTTTATCCGGTACTTGCCGATTTCGACCACGTCCCCGTTCTGGAGGAAATGCTTCTCGATCGGCCGGCCGTTCACCAGCGTTCCGTTGGTGCTGTGGAGGTCTTCCACGAACGAATCGTTGAGGATCGTAACGATCACCGCGTGGTGCCCGCTTACGGCCAGATTATCGATGTGGATGTCGTTGTCGGGTTTGCGGCCGATGGTCGTTCGCTCTTTCGAAAGTGCGAGTTCCTTCAGCACCAAGCCGTCCAGACTCAGTATCAGCTTTGCAGGCATAGCGTCACCTTTGCGCTCAATTCCTAAACCACGACAACAGGCGCGTCGCCACCCCATGCCGGGAGGGCGGCTCGCGCCTGACCTTAACCAGAATCACAGAAATATTGTCCCGGCCACCCGCGTCGTTGGCCATGTCAACCAGATGGTTTGCCGCAAGCTGCAGATTCGACCGCAGCGTCATCATGGCAAAGCGGATTTCTTCATCCCCCACCATGTCATTGAGTCCATCGGAGCAGAACAAATATACATCGTCCCCAATGATCTCGTAACTTCGAATCTCCGGCTCCACCAAATCGCTCACACCCAGGGCGCGGGTCACCAGATTCTTGTTTTGGGACACCTTGGCCTGTTCCCGGGTGATGATCCCGTTGTCAATCTGTTCCTGCAGAAGCGAATGGTCGCGGGTGATCTGCTCCAGGGACTCTCCACGAAGGCGATAAAGCCTGGAGTCACCGATATGGGCCACCGTCAACCGGTCATCCCGAAAAAGTCCCATCACCAGCGTAGTACCCATGCCCGCGTACTCGGGTGCGCTCTGCGCCGCCCGGAAAACGGAACTATTTGCGCGCAGAATGTGATCCCGCAGCAGGGTCTCCGTGGCCGACGGGGCCAGAGGACCCTTGCCCCGGAGGTTCACCTCGGTCAGAGCCTGCCTTAGTTCGGCTCCGAGCAGCGACACGCAAATCCCGCTTGCGACCTCACCGGCGTTGTAGCCGCCCATTCCGTCAGCGAGGATCGCGAGGCCAAGCTCCGGAATGCAAGACAGACTGTCCTCGTTGTGCGAGCGCACTTGTCCGGGGTGGGTATGGCTGGCCATTTCAAGTCCATCGGCCGGATTCACTCGGCCGCCTCCCTTGCCCCCCGTCCGCGATCCGGATGCGAACTTTTGACCTCTCGTCGGCGCCGCGAGGCATCTATCGGAAGCATCGTCATTGCGCCGCCATTAACAACGGCCGCCCGGCACAAGAGAATTTCCGCACTTGCCCACGGGAGGTCTTCGGGCCGCCAGACGCCGATTCCGAACAGGAGTTCAGTCGGGCGCCCGCCCGCGCATACATGAACCTCGATCCCTCAGAATCTGCCAGTGGCCGCGATACGCGCCGCAAAATGCAAAAAAATCGCGCACGCCCTACCGGAGTGTTTCCTGCCCTATTCCTCATCGAGGCCCCGGTTTCAAATAACACGATCCTCAGATCGTTGGATAGCCAATGGCCTTTGTTCTGTTACTCCCAAATTCGTTGAGCATTTTACGTTATTTCCTTATAAAGTCTATGTTTTTGGTCACAACGATCGGTCCCCCGCCAGACCGATCCGAGAGACTGCATGCGTCGCGGGATCGGAGCCGGACGCTTTTACCACCATATCGGAGAATTGCCTAAATAGATCCGGCACGAAGAATTCCCCTACAATGGCATCCGCATGATAAATATAACGAATCCGCCTTGCAGACCCGCTTTCCGGGAACCTCGGCCGCTTCCGCGACCCAGGGAATGAAGGCGACCAAGCCCTTTTCCACCCAGTCACGCGAAAGCGGCGAGCGCCATTGGCATTGCCGGCCAATAGCCAGCGCCGTCAAGGCTTTCGATACCTCGCTCGAGGCCGGACTTTCCGCCGACGAGGCAGGCATTCGCCTCGAGCGCCATGGTCCCAACGCCATCCGGGAAGGAAAGCGCCGCGGGCCCGCGAGGATGTTCTTCGCCCAGTTCGCCGACTTCATGATCGTGGTGCTCCTGATTGCCGCGGTTATTTCGGGAATCGTCGGCGAGCCCGCAGATACGGCGGCGATAGTGGTCATCGTGATCCTCAACGCGGTGATCGGCTTCGTGCAGGAATACCGGGCGGAACGCGCCATGGAAGCCCTCAAGAAGATGGCCGCGCCCACCGCCAGCGTGCGTCGTGACGGCAAGATCGGGACCGTGGCGGCGGTCCGCCTAGTGCCGGGCGACGTGGTGCAGCTGGAGGCGGGAAACGTTGTTCCGGCCGACCTTCGACTTGCCGAGGCAGTCCAACTGGAAATCGCCGAAGCCGCGCTGACCGGTGAGTCCCAGCCGGTGCAGAAAGGAACCGAGCTCCTGGCCGCCCCCGATGTGCCCCTGGGCGATCGGCGCAACATGGCCTACAAGGGAACGACGGTGACCCGTGGCCGAGGCGTCGGAGTGGTCGTTGGAACCGGCATGGCGACGGAGCTTGGACGTATCGCGTCCATGCTCATGCGGGAGGCGGAGGTTAGGACCCCGTTGCAGAAACGCCTTGCCGCTTTTGCCACACGACTTGCGTGGGCAGTACTGGCGATTTGCGCCATCGTCTTCGCTGCAGGACTGATCAGGGGAGAGCCGATCATCCTCATGTTCCTGACTGCCGTGAGCCTAGCGGTCGCTGCGATTCCGGAAGCGCTGCCGGCCGTGGTCACCATTTCGCTCGCCCTCGGCGCGGGTCGAATGGCGCGGCAGCACGCCCTCATCCGGCGGTTACCCGCGGTGGAAACCCTGGGATCGATCACCTTTATCTGCTCGGACAAGACCGGCACCCTGACTGAAAACCGGATGCGCGTGGAGTCCTTGCGCGTCAATGGTCAAGGGTTGCCCGGTGAGAACGCTCCCGAGCCCTGGCCAACCCTGCTTCGCGCCATGGCTTTGTGCAATGACGCCAGGTCCGCCGACGGAGAGGGCTTGACCGGGGATCCCACGGAAATCGCCCTGTTGCAGGCGGCAGCCATCCGTGGCTACGACAAGTCCGCGCTGGAACGTGACCAACCGAGAGTGTCGGAACTGCCCTTTGACTCGGACCGGATGCGCATGGCCACCGTGCACCGCGTTGAAAACGGCGCGATCGCCTACGTCAAGGGCGCGCCCGAGGCGGTGCTGGAGCGCGCTCCCTGGCGTCTGACCGCTTCCGGGCCCTCACCGCTCGACGCCGTAGAAGTCCTGGCCGAGGCGGAGTCCATGGCGGCTAAGGGAATGCGGGTGTTGGCCGTCGCCTGCCGAAGCTTGGACCGGATGCCGGAGCCGTTGGAGGAGACGGAAGAGGACCTTTGTTTTCTGGGGCTGGTGGGCCTCCTGGACCCGCCGCGCGAAGAAGCGGGACGGGCGGTGGCGGAGTGCCGTTCCGCGGGAATCACCCCGATCATGATCACCGGGGACCATCCGGCCACTGCTCGCGCCATAGCCCGGCGGCTCGGCATCCTCGACAACGGCGAAGGAATCATCACCGGTCCCGAACTCGCCGCGTTGTCCGACGAGGCGCTTGCCAGGCGGGTGCGGGACGTCCAGGTCTACGCCCGGGTGGACCCGCAGCAGAAAATCCGCATCGTAAAGGCGCTGCAATCCAAGGGCGAGTTCGTTGCCATGACCGGCGACGGCGTCAACGACGCGCCGGCCCTCAAGCGCGCGGAAATCGGCATCGCCATGGGCCGCATGGGCACCGACGTGGCCCGGGAGGCGTCGGCAATGGTGCTGCTTGACGACAATTTCGCCACCATCGTCCACGCGGTGCGCGAGGGGCGGCGCATTTTCGACAACATCCGCAAGTTCATCAAGTACACGATGACCAGCAACTCGGGCGAGATCTGGACCATCTTTCTGGCTCCGTTTCTCGGACTGCCCATTCCCTTGCTGCCGATCCACATCCTTTGGATCAATCTGGTCACCGACGGGCTTCCGGGGCTTGCCCTGGCGCCGGAACCCGCGGAACGCAACGTGATGCGGCGCCCTCCCCGCCCACCCAACGAGAGCATCTTCGCCCACGGCATGTGGCAGCACATCTTGTGGGTGGGTTTGCTGATGGGTGCCGTCTCGCTGATCACCCAGGCCTGGGCTTATCACACCGGCTCCGCGCATTGGCAGACCATGGTGTTCACCGTACTCTGCCTGTCCCAACTGGGTCACGCCCTGGCGGTGCGCTCGGAGAGCGAGTCGCTGTTCACCATCGGCATCGGGAGCAATCTGCCCCTGGCCGGCGCCGTCGCGCTGACCATTCTCCTGCAATTGATGGTGATTTACCTTCCAGCCGCCAACGCGATATTCAAGACAGAGCCCCTGTCCCTCGGCGAACTCATCCTCTGCCTGGTCGCCGCCACGGCGGTCTTCTGGGCGGTGGAAGCGGAAAAGTGGATGATCCGCCGCAACTGGATATATTCCAGCTAGCAACGGCTAGGCAAGGCCGAGCATCCCCGGCCGATCGAGTCGCCCTCGGCCGCGCTATTTGATCAGCAGCACCGGAACGCTGGTCAGATGGATAACCTTCGTCGCCACTGAGCCCATCAGCATCCCTGCTATCCGGCCCAAGCCGCGAGTGCCCATGACGATCTGATCGCAGGCCTTGTCGGTGGCGTACTGGGCGATCACTTCCGCGGGGTCTCCGACCCCGATGTGGAACACGTAAGGAATTTGCGCCGCGTCCATGGCCTCTCGCGCCGACTCCAGCGCCTTCACGCCTTCGTCGTGGTGAAAATCGCGAACCTGCTCGTTGGAGAGGAACATGCGCACATCGCCATGGAGAGGGTATTGGACGTTAAGTAGATGAATCTCGAGAGGTTCACGATAGCGCCTGCCCTGATCGATCACATATTTCAGGGCACGCGCCGAGCTATCCGAGCCGTCCACCGCCACTAGAATCTTGGGCACCGCTTTTCCCCCTTCCAAATCTCGTGTCAATCCGCCTTAAGGTTCCCGTCCCGCCTGCTCGTCGCCGCCCGCGAGGTCCACCGCCGGCCGCGGCCGCCGCCCGGAAAGGAACTTTCCGACAAGCACCACAAGGGCGGCCCCCGCCAGGGAAGGCAGCCAGCCCGGAGCGGGGATGTTTTGAGTGGTCCAGTGCTGAATGGCCTGGTCATGGACGATCATTCCGCCGGCAATCCACCCCAGCAGCGCGGCACCGCCCACCACGACAACAGGAAAACGGTCCATCAGCGTCATCACCAGCTTGCTTCCCCAGACAATAATGGGGACGCTCACCACGAGCCCGAATACCACCAGGGCGAGACTGTCCTTGGCCGCGCCCGCGATCGCGATCACGTTATCCAGGCTCATCACCGCGTCAGCCACGATGATGGTGCGAATGGCTCCCATCAAGGTGGTGCTGGCATCGATTTCATGACCTCCGCTTCCGTCCTCCGGCTGCAGTAGCTTGATGCCGATCCAGACCAGAAGCACTCCGCCCACGATCTTAAGGTAGGGGATAGCGAGGAGCTGAAGGGCAAAAAACACGAGAACCACCCGCAGGGCAATGGCGCCAAAGACACCCCAGAAGATCCCCAGGTTGCGCTGGCGCTCCGGCAGCTTGCGGCAGGCAAGTGCGATCACCACCGCGTTGTCCCCACCGAGCACGATGTCGATGGCGATGATCTGGAGCACCGCCGCCCAGAACTGTGGGCTGCCGAATTCCAACTTCCTGAATCCTCCCTTATGGCCGCTGATTATAGCGGGGCCGCGGCGCGGACCCCACTACCGCGGGTCTTGGGCATTCAGAGACCCTGAATTTGCCCCTCGTCGGTGAGCCGGATGTTCTCCGCCCGGGGCCGTAGAGGTAGGCCGGGCATAGTCGCGATATCCCCGCATAGGGCCACGATAAACCCAGCCCCGGCGGCCAGCCGAAGTTCGGTCAAGGGGATGGTGTGGCCGGAAGGGGCGCCCGGGGCAAGAGGGTCCGCAGACAGCGAGCTCTGGGTCTTGGCCACGCACAGGGGGAGGTTGCCGAAGCCGTGGGACTCGAGCCAATCCAGTTCCCGGAGCGCAGCAGGCTCGGGACGAATGTCGGCCGCGCCATAGATGTCGCTCGCCAATATCCCCATCTTGCCGAGCAGCGGAAGTTCGTCGTCGTAGGCGCAGCGGCATTCCATTGGCGACTCCGCGGCCTGCAACACCTCCAGCGCCAGGTCCCGGGCCCCGGCGCCACCCAGCTCCCAGTGTTCGGACACCCGCGCCGGAACGCCCATGGACTCGATCCTGCTTGCCGCCTCCGCGAGCTCCGCATCCGTGTCCGCCGCGAAGCGATTAATGCACACCACGGCCGGAATGCCCAGAACTTCCCGCACGATGGCCACATGGCGCGTGAGATTGGCCATGCCCCTCTCCAGGGCCTCCCCATCCGGTGCATCGAGGCGGCCGGGGGCGGCGCCTCCGTGGTGTTTCAGGGTTGACAGGGTCGCGACGATCACGGCGGCCGCGGGCCTGAGCCCGGACTGCCGGCACTTGATGTCCACAAATTTTTCTGCGCCCAGGTCAGCGCCGAAGCCGGCCTCGGTCACCACGAAATCTGCCAGCGCAAGCCCCGCACGAGTAGCGACCACGGAACTGCAGCCATGGGCAATGTTGGCGAAAGGGCCGGCGTGCACCAGAACGGGGCTGCCCTCCAGCGTCTGTACCAGGTTGGGGGCCAGGGCGTCGCGCAGCAGGGCAGCCATCGCTCCATCCGCCTTCAGGTCCCGCGCCCGTACCGGCCGCCCCTGCCTGTCTCTGCTCACAACGATGCGGCCCAGCCGGTCCGAAAGATCTTTCCAGGAGTCCGAGAGTGCCAGGATCGCCATCACCTCCGATGCCGGGGTGATATCGAAGTGCGTAATACGGGCGTTCGGATTCGGGGAGGGTTCGGCGAAAGCGAGCACGCTGCGCAAACTGCGATCGCCAAGGTCTATGACCCGCCGCCAGGTAATGGTCGATGGATCAACGCCGAGCGCGTTTCCCCAATAACGGTGGTTGTCCAGCAAAGCCGCCATGAGGTTATGGGCAGCGGCGACAGCGTGGGAGTCTCCGGTGAAATGAAGATCGATCTCCTCGGAGGGGGTAAGCTGGGCACGCCCGCTGCCTGTGCCTCCCCCCTTGAGACCAAACACCGGACCCATGGAAGGCTGGCGCAGGCACACCACGGCCCGCTTCCCCAGCAGGTTCAAAGCATCGCACAGACCGATGGCCACTCCGGTTTTCCCCTCCCCTCGGGGCGTGGGAGTCACGGACGTAACAAGCAGGAGCTTGCCAAGGGGCTTGTGCTGAAGTTCCGCTATCCAAGGCAGTGCGAGTTTGGCGATGCGCTTCCCGTAGGGGATCAGCGCCTCCTCGGGAACACCCAGGCGATCCCTCGCGACAGGGGCGATCGGCCCGGAACCCTCCCGGCTACCTGAGTTTACCGATGCGTCTCGCATTTCTCCCGGTCCCCGAGCACCAAGCATANNGGCCGGATTTCACGGAGGAGATTGGTGCTCGGGTTCAGCCGCCCGAGACCACCACGGCGGCCTGGGCCGGCGGGGAGGACTCCGCCATAGCCACAGTCGCGAACACCGAAAACACCAACACGAACGCCCAGGAGAGCACGAGCGTTACGGTTGGGTCATAGCGATCCTTGTGTCCCATAAGCGCCTCCCTCGAAAATTTAAGCACGCTTTCTACGTGGGACGATACTAGGCACATACCATGGGCATTGTCTAGGCCAAAGATCATGGATTAGCAAGGCTTGGGGGATCGGCAGCGTGTGATCTTTGTCAACTTTATGTCTTTCGTATGAGAAGAAGAGACCCTACCGGTCTAATGACGCCGACATCTCTACGCGATTAGCATACTCGTGCCGGGCGGATCCCTCGGCAGCGCAAATCAACCAACCAACGAAAGGAATCCCGCTTATGAAAAATTATGCCCTAGCTTTACTCGCGTTTTCTTTGTCCCTGCCCATGGTCGCCTCGGCTGGCGCCGCGAAGACCCTACAGGTGGAGGAAAAGGTCGAGATCAAGGCACCTGCTTCCGAGGTATGGGCCAAGTTGAACAACTTCGGCGATCTGGGTGCCTGGCATCCGGGTGTGGCCAAAACCGAGATCACCGCGGGCAAGAACAACCAAAGAGGCGCGGTGCGCGTCCTGACCCTCGGTAGCGGCGGCAAGATAACCGAAAAGCTGACTACCTACAGCTCCAAGAAGATGACATACACCTACACCATCACGAATGGTGTGCTGCCGGTTTCCAGCTACAAGTCCAGAATAAGTGTCGCATCCGGCAGCAACGGCATGACAACGGTAGTATGGAAGGGGTCCTTCAAGCGCAAGGACACCTCAGCCAAGCCCAAGCAAGGTCAGGATGACAAGGCCGCGATGGACACCGTGAGGAGTGTCTACCGCGGAGGTCTCGACAATCTGAAGAAGATTGCCGAAGGCGCCAAGTAATCCGACTCAGGGTTTGCCAACCTCAGGGGCCGCTCTCGCGGCCCCTTTCTTTCACTTTAAGACTTGATCCAGGTCCGGATTGGACGGTGTATTTGCTACCGTGGGAAGCTACCTGCAGCGCGCCCCGCACGACCGAAGAGACCGGTTGGGAAGCCGGGCCCAGAAACGAGGCAATAGCGGTTGCCAAATCCGTGCCGAGGACGCAGGCGCCACATCATCCAAGTTCCATTGGACGCTTTAGCAAGGTGGCCCGGCTTGCAACCCGGGCCACTAATTGAATCCGATGAGCTCAGCCCTCGTGACCGACGGACGCTGGCCCGTAGGTTAGCTTTGCCCTGTTCGGTCGGCGAAGTATCCAGATCGTCACCTTGGGGCTTCTGATGTCGGCCGGGCGTACGACCTTAACCTTCTCCGTAGCGCCGCTCCGTTTAACGTTAGCCCCCCAGAGCGCCGAGCGTGGTCACGTGAGCACGGACTCGAGAAGCTTGCCCATCTCCGCGGGATTCTTGGTCACTTTGATCCCACAGGCCTCCATCACCGCGAGCTTCTCTTGGGCCGTGCCCTTCCCGCCGGAAATGATGGCGCCGGCGATGAAGCCCACCACCGGCTTCTTGGCGTTCTGCTTGTACCACTCGGCCGCCGCCTCTCGAGAGGTTCCGCGTATCCGGCCCGCGCGAGGTTCTCACGCGGGCCGGACAGTTGGTTACTCCTTGGCGGTCAGTAAAGTTGGCTCAATGGGGTTCGGAGCTCAGGTCCCCCGAATGCAAGCACCGGTTCGGGATTGTCATCGCTGGTGGCCAGCAGCGCCCGATAGCTGCGCAGGTCCTGCTCGTTCATGGCCTGTATCTGCGGCTGGCCAGCTTCCGCCATTGACTTCACCGTTTTGCCAAGGGTGACCGTCGTGCCGAGTCCAGCGTACACGTAATGGTCGCCGAAATTCTTCTTCAGAATTGCAAAGGCCGGCTCCCCGGTGCAGTGGACGGGCGCTATCCATGCCACCTTCCAGGTGTCGCGGAGGGACGTTGCAATGCGCTGGATTTCGTCAGGCTTTGCCGGCAAGAGGTGCGTTCCGCCAAAGACCAGAAGAATCGGCTGGTCGATTGCCTTCTTCGTGGTCTCCACGATCTTCTCCAGGGTCGGGTGGCTGCACCCCACCACCACCACCGTTCCGTCGGGCGTGTCGATGGCCAGCGAAATTTCCATGACGTCCAGGTCCACGCCCCAGGGACCCTTCAGCAAAATGAGATGGAAGCCCGGCGCGATCTCGGTACTTTCCGTGACCCAGGTGAAGTTCCCTTCCGGCCAAGGCGTACCAAAGCGCAGCCTTTCGGGCGGCTTGCCGTCGAAGTAGCGCATCTCCGGGGGCAGGGATTCGTCGCGTTTGTAGAAGGTGCCCGGCAGTGCGGCACCGAAGACGCCGAAATTCTCCTTGGGAACGTAGATTTTCACTTTCGGATTGACGGTCATGAGGTAATTCAAGCCGCTGGTATGGTCCCCATGGCGATGGGACACCACCACGAAATCCAGCTTCTTGAGATCGATCCCCTTGGCCTTGACGTTATGCGCAAAAATCTCGGCGTTGTTGCCGGTGTCGAAGAGAATGCGCTTTCCGCCATACTCGATATAGGCGGAAAAACCCCAGTCCTTCTGCATCGTGGATGTCTTGCCGAAAGCATCGTAGAGCACGGTGATCTGTGCCGTTTGCGACTCCGCCTGCGCCGGCGCCGCGGTCATGGCCATGACTCCGGCCAGCAGCCAGAAGCCCGGCAGCAGGCTCGATAGATTTGGTTTCATATTTCCCTCCAGATTTGTGGAATAAACGCGAGGCTAGAAGCCCCCGGCTCCGCGAGCAAACCCGATCGGTTCGTCCACGCACGCGGAAGAGTGCGCTTGAAGAAGATGCGGGCATCGGAAATGCAATGCCACACGGAATCAGAAGGTTGCGGATCGACTTGGACCTAGCGTTATCCGGTTGAAGATACACGGGCAACTACGTACGGGATCCGCATCCCTTCAGTTACCCTAGTACAGCACTCGGGATATGCAAGCTCTCATTGCTCGATCGGGAGGGGTTCGACCAGGCGTTGCCGGGTCCGACGGGTAATTCACCGGTTCACGCCGGCGGCCTTGTTATTCCTCTGACTACCGCGCGGACGCGATTATCGAAACGCGACCCGGAAAATTCTTGGGAAATCATCGCCAGACCGCTGCGACTTGAAACATGGGACGCGTAACCGCCAGTTGTCGTTTCCGACGCCCCCTGAAACGCCCATTCGGCTAGACCCCCGCGTCCATGCCCAACCAATCCGCACCCAGAACGGAGCCCGCTCCAGAAACCGTCGAGCGGTTCGTTTCCCGCTGGGAGGCCGCCGGCAGCAGCGAACGGGCCAACTACCAGCTCTTCGTCACCGAGCTGACCGACCTGCTGGGGTTTCCCAAGCCCGACTCCGCCCGGGACGACAGCCGCGACAACGCCTACGTCTTCGAGCGCCGCGTCACCTTCCGCCGTGGCAACGGCAGAAAGTCCCAGGGATTCATCGCCTGCTTTGCTAAAAACGCAATGCTTTCGTGCTGGAAGCCAAGAGGCTGCGCCAGGGTGGCCGGCAAGGGATTCGATGACGCCCTGCAGCGGGCCCGGGGCCAAGCCGAAGCCTATGCCCGGGCGCTTCCCGCCGACGGAAAAGCCGGGAAGGAATCGGCGGCGCCGGGCGGCGCTCCCGCCCCGGCGGGACGCATCCCTTGGCCCGATAAGCTGCCGAGGCAGGTGGCCGCCGTGGCCCGCATCCTGGGGGAATCCCCCGTACCCCTCTCCGAAGCCCGGATCCCCGCGCGCTTCGCCGGCCGGGGCCTCTGCAAAAAACGCCTGCGCCAGCTCGTGGAGACCCTGGTCGCCCTGCGCCGCGCGCGGGTCGCCGATGGGCGGTAAGTCGGTGCCTAAGGTAACGGTGTCCATCGCAATCAAAGGCGATCGCCGATGAACGCGGAGGAATCGGGCCGACTAGAAAAGGACTATCGAGCCATCTTCGGGGAAAACATCCCGCGCATGCAGCTCCCGTCGGACGAAGCGTTGATACTCCCCCCTGGTGAAACGGGCCATCGCCGAGCGCAGCACGCGGGTGATGATCAACGAACTCATTCCGCCGGCCGCCCTGTCCTGATCTCAAGCCGTGGCCGGGACGGAACCCCGCGCAATTCGTAAGTAATGGAGCAACGGGGGAAAGACCGGGATTAACTTCGCTCTTGGGGCCGGCAGAATTATTTCGAGGCTTACAATCCGGTGGGGCTAATCCCGTCCGACGAGATGGCGACGATCCCGATTGCCGCGTTCGCTATCTACGCGCCAACAGCCAGTAGCAGACCCAGATCCCAAAGTAGAACGGGATGCTCCAGGCACCCCGCTCACGCTTTAACCCCACCCTAATAGCGAAGAAGAAAACTCGCTACTTCAGCACCGACTTGAGCAGCTTGCCCATCTCCGCCGGATTCTTGGTGACCTTAATCCCGCAGGCCTCCATGACCGCTAGCTTCTCCTGGGCGGTGCCCTTGCCGCCGGAAATGATGGCGCCGGCGTGACCCATGCGCTTGCCGGCAGGCGCCGTGACGCCGGCGATGAAGCCCACCACCGGCTTTTTCGCGTTCTCCTTGTACCACTCCGCGGCGGCTTCCTCGTCGGAGCCGCCAATCTCGCCGATCATGATCACCGCATCCGTCTCGGGATCGTTCATGAACAGCTCCAGAACGTCCCTGTGCTTGAGCCCGTTCACCGGGTCACCGCCGATGCCCACCGCGGAGGACTGGCCGAGTCCCAATTCCGTGAGCTGCCCCACCGCCTCGTAGGTGAGGGTGCCGGAGCGGGACACCACGCCAACGCGCCCTTTCTTGTGAATGTGGCCCGGCATGATACCGATCTTGATCTCCTCCGGGGTGATGACACCCGGGCAGTTGGGGCCAACCAGGATAGTCTTACGCTTTTCCTTCCGCATTCGCTCGCGCACCTGGATCATGTCCCGCACCGGAATACCCTCGGTGATGCAAATGACCAGGTCCAGATCAGCGTCCACCGCTTCCCAGATGGCTGCGGCCGCCCCCGGCGGCGGGACGTAGATCACCGATGCGTTAACGCCCGCCCGCGCCTTCGCCTCTCCCACGGAACCAAAGATGGGAATGCCCTCGAACTTCTCGCCCGCCCTCTTCGGATTGACTCCGGCGACGAAGCAGTTCCCGCCATTCGCATAGTCCCGGCACATCCGGGTGTGAAACTGGCCGGTCTTGCCGGTGATTCCCTGGGTGACGACACGAGTGTCCTTGTTGATGAGAATCGACATGTTCGCTCCCCCTTACTTTCCCTGAACGGCAGCCACCGCCCTTTCGGCGGCCTCGGCCATGTTTCCGGCGGAGATGATCGGCAGGCCGGAATCGGCCAGGATCTTCTTGCCGATATCCTCATTGGTGCCCTTCATGCGCACCACGAGAGGCACGTTGATGTGGACTTCCCGGGCTGCCGTGACGATGCCCTCCGCAATAGTGTCGCAGCGCATTATCCCGCCGAAGATATTGACTAAGATGCCCTTCACCTTCGGGTTCCTGAGCATGAGCTTGAACGCCTCGGTGACCTTCTCGGTCGTGGCGCCGCCACCCACGTCCAGGAAGTTGGCCGGCTCGGCGCCGTAGAGCTTGATGGTGTCCATGGTGGCCATGGCGAGACCGGCGCCGTTCACCAGGCACCCGATGTTGCCGTCCAGGGAGATATAGGAAAGGTCGTGTTCCGAAGCCTCGATTTCCGCCGGGTCTTCCTCGTCGAGGTCCCGCATGGCCATGATGTCCTCATGACGGTAAAGCGCATTGGAATCAAAATTCATCTTGGCGTCCAGCGCCACCACGGCGCCCTCGCCGGTGAGTATCAGAGGATTGATCTCGGCCAGGGAAGCGTCGCACTCCCAGAACGCCTGATACAGCCCCCTGAGTACCACTCGCGCCCGTGGCACTGACGCTTCCGGAACGCCGATTTTGCGCGCCACGTCGTCGGCCTCGGCATCCGTGAGTCCCGTCGTCGGATCCACGAAAACCTTGTGGATCTTTTCCGGAGTTTTTGCGGCCACCTCCTCGATGTCCATGCCGCCTTCGGAACTGGCCATGAGACACACCCGCTGTGTCACGCGGTCCACCACCATGCC
>DKBC01000060.1 GCA_002451065.1 Betaproteobacteria bacterium UBA6910 | reverse complement strand
CGCTCCTTGGGATCGGCGAGCAGGTCGGCGGCCAGGGCCGCGTCCTCCTCGGGGGTCCTGCCGCGGGGACGCGTCCCCGCGATGGGACGCACCGTCACCGTGTCGCCCTCCAGCCGCACCAGGATTTCCGGCGAGGCACCGACCACCTGGAATCCGGCCAAGTCGAGGTAGAACATGTACGGCGACGGGTTAAGGCTGCGCAGGGCCCGGTAGAGGGCCATGGGGGACGCCGAGAACGGCCGACTCGCGCGCTGGGAGAGCACCACCTGCATGATATCGCCGTCGTAGATATAGCGCTTGGCCCGCTCCACGGCCCCGATGAAGGCGGACTCGCCGAATTCGTAGGTCGGATCTTCGACCGGCAGCGGGGCATCGCGGGGGATGGCCACCGGCCGGCGCAGCAGCGCCAGCAGTTCCTTGAGCCGCTCCCGGGCGGCGCGATAGGCGCCCGGCTCATTGGGGTCCGCGTAGACGATGAGCGAGAGCTTGCCGGAGAAGTTGTCCAGCACCGCGATCTGCTCCGAGAGCAGCAGCAGAATGTCGGGCGTGCCCATCGCATCCGGCTTCGCCCCCTGCGCCAGCCTGCCTTCCACATAGCGCACCGTGTCGTAGCCGAAGTATCCGACGAGGCCGCCGCAGAACCGGGGCAGCCCCGGCCGGGTGGCGGCCTTGAACTGCGCCAGGTGACCGCGGATGAAGCCCAGGGGATCGGTGGTTTCGGCTTCCTGGCTGCGGCCGCGCTCCCAGACCGAGACGCGGTTTCCCCGGACCTCGATGCGGGTGGAGGCCGGCAGCCCGATGAACGAATAGCGGCCAAAGCGCTCGCCTCCCACCACCGATTCCAGGAGGTAGGAAAATGGCGCGTTGGCCAGCTTGAGGTAGGCGGAAAGGGGAGTGTCGAGGTCGCCGAAGGTTTCCAGCACCACCGGGATGCGGTTATAGCCTTCGCGGGCAAGCTGCTCGAATTCGGATTCGGTCACGGAACTCTCCACGGAAAAAGACAGGACGCGGGGGGGGACGCGGCGGGGTACAGCTTACGAACGCCGCCAGTCATGGCCGCGGCGCCACGCGCCCCAGGCCCTGACCATCTTCCTTACGCTTCCGGTCTTCTCGTGGATCATGCTTTGCGAATCAGGCGAACAGCTTCAAAAATCGTGGGTACTATAGCATCACAGTCCAGCTCCCGCACGTCCCCGCCCTCGTTGTATCCATAGGGAACGCACAGCACGTGGCAGCCCGCCGCGCGGGCCGCCTGCACGTCGTTCAGCGAGTCGCCGATCAGCACCATGTCGGGCGGGGCGATCCCGAACTGCTCGCAGGCATGGAGCAAGGGCAGAGGGTCGGGCTTGCGCCTGGGCAGGGTGTCGCCACAGAGCACCAGCTCGAAATAGCCCCTCAGCCCCGTGGCCTCCAGCAGCGGCAGGGTGAATTTCTCTCCCTTGTTGGTGATGCAGGCCATGCGGTACCCGGCCTGGTGCAGCGCCTGCAGCCCGTCGGTCACTCCGGGATAGGGCCGGGTCCTGTGCTGCAGCACCGCGGCGTAGTTCCGCTCGTAGACCGGCATCGCCCGCTCCAGCAGGTCCACTTCCGGCTCCCCGTCGGGATCTCCGGTGAGGCAGCGCTTCACCAGCCGCACCAGCCCCTTGCCGATATAGCTCTTGACCTGCTCGGTGCTGCGCTCGGGCAACCCCAGCTCGCGCAGCATGGCGTTGGCGGCCGCCGCCAGATCGTCGGCGGTGTCCAGCATGGTGCCGTCCAGATCCACCATCACCGCCTTGACGGGTATCGGAAACACGTCAGATCTCGACGC
Source organism: Betaproteobacteria bacterium UBA6910 (assembly GCA_002451065.1). Taxonomy (GTDB): domain Bacteria; phylum Pseudomonadota; class Gammaproteobacteria; order Burkholderiales; family UBA6910; genus UBA6910. The sequence continues at coordinate 6,395 of DKBC01000060.1, read as the reverse complement.
AGAGGACTCGGAGAGCGCCGAGGAATTCCGATCCACTCGGCGCCAGCGCCGTCGTAGATGCCCCTCTCGGCGAAACCAAATGTCCGCCGGGCAATGGCCGCCCGGACTGCCTTGATCTCGCTCCGCGTACTTTGCGTCCTCTGCGTTTCACGGCTTCAGACCTTTGACAGCTCGGCGCGCAGGGCGCCGATGATGGAATCGTAGCGGTGAGGATCGGTGTCCTTGCCAGCTCCGTAAACGGCGGAACCCGCCACGAAGGTGTCGGCGCCGGCGCGGGCCACTTCCGCGATGTTGTCGGCCTTGACCCCCCCGTCCACCTCGAGCCAGATGTCCCGCCCGCTGTCGTCGATGCGCTTCCTCACCGCCCGCAGCTTGTTGAGCGCCTCGGGGATGAACTTCTGGCCGCCGAAGCCGGGATTCACCGACATGATGAGCACCAGATCGAGCTTGTCCAGCACGTGATCCAGGTAATGAAGGGGGGTGCCGGGATTGAACACGAGGCCTGCCTTGCAGCCGGATTCCTTGATAAGTCCGATCGTGCGGTCGATATGCTCCGATGCCTCGGGATGAAAGGAGATGATGTTGGCGCCGGCCTTGGCGAAGTCGGGCACGATCCGGTCCACCGGCTTCACCATCAGGTGGACATCGATGGGGGCCTTGGTGAGGGGGCGGAGCGCCTCACAGACCAGGGGACCGATGGTGAGGTTGGGAACATAATGGTTGTCCATCACGTCGAAGTGAACAATGTCGGCGCCAGCCGCAATGACGTTCACCACCTCCTCGCCGAGTTTCGCGAAATTGGCGGACAAAATGCTCGGAGCGATGCGATAAGAGGCCATGGTTCTCGTTCTCCCTGGGGATGTATGGGCGGATTTTAGCTGCAATCGCGGCGCCGGTAGTATCCAATCCCGTGATGGAAACCCGAAACCCTTCTTATGGTCCGGCTTTGGCGCCCTCCGGGCGGGTCCTGTGGGATAATTCGCGCCTGAACCGGTTATTGCGATGGCTGAAGGCAAACGCTACGAAATCAAGGTCGACACCCGCTCCGAATACCTCCCCGAGCAATCGGACGAGGAGGAACAGCGGTACGTTTTCGCTTACACCATTACCATCACCAATACCGGCACGGTCCCCGCGCAGTTGGTGAGCCGTCATTGGATCATCACCGACGCGGAAAACCACGTGCAGGAGGTGCGGGGGCTGGGTGTGGTCGGGGAACAGCCGCTGCTGCGTCCCAACGAGAGCTTCGAATACACCAGCGGCACGGCCATCGCCACCCCGGTGGGCACCATGCGCGGGACTTACCAGATGGTTGCGGAGGACGGGGAGCGCTTCGAGGCGCCGGTCCCGGCGTTTACGCTCAGCATGCCGCGGGTGCTGCACTGACGAGTCTTCTCGCCGCCGAGACAGGAAGGCAGCAAGGGAGGCGAGTCGGCGGTGACTCAGCGGCCTTGGGAACCTTGAATCGCCCAGTGCCTTGTCGCCTTGGTGATGGAACGGAAGGAATAGCGGGGGGATGTCCCTCAAGCACAGCTATACGCTGATCGCCCCCTTCTACGACGCGCTGGTGGGCGGTGCTTCCCTCAAGGCTCGCGCCGAGAGCCTGAGCCGGCTGCCGCGGGAAGGTCAGAGCAAGGTGCTTCTGAACGGAATCGGCACCGGGCTGGACCTGCCCCACCTCATTCCGGGCCACACTTATTTTGCGACTGACCTCACCGCTGCCATGCTGGGGCGGGCCCGGGGGCGCAATCCAGGGATAACCATCCGCTTCGTCCGGGCCGACAGCCTGTGCCTGCCGTTTGCCGACGGTTCCTTCGACCACGCGGTGCTGCACTTGATCGTGGCGGTAGTGCCGGACCCGGTGCGCTGCCTGTCGGAAACCGCCCGGGTGCTCAAGCCCGGCGGCAGCGTGCTCATCCTCGACAAGTTTTTGCGGCCGGGCCAGGCGGCTCCCTTGCGCCGGGCGCTCAACCTGCTTTCGCGCCATATCGCGACACGGCTGGACGTGGTGTTCGAGGACGTGCTGACCCGGGTGCCGGGGCTCAGGCTCGAGTCGGACCAGCCGGTGCTGGCCGGCGGCTGGTTCCGCAGCATCCGCCTGGTGAAGGCGTGAGGGCGCTCAATCGTCTCCACGTTTGCGGTCCCGGCGTCCCGCCAGGGTCCACCACACGATGAGAACGAGCAGAGCAAGGGCGATGCCGGCCTCGAGCAGCAGGATCCACATGGAGGAAGGTTTGCGAATGTTGGGAAGAAACCGTTCCCTGAACGCCATTGTTCAACTGTTGCGACCGGCCTGGCAACCCCTGCGGCCGCGAAACTGGCTGGTGCCCCTGGCGGCGCTGGCGCTGGCGGCCTGTGTCGCCCCACCGACCCTGCCCCCGGACGCCGTTTCCCTGGAGCCCGCGGATTACGACGAATTGCCCGGCTGGCGCCAGGACGACGCCCAGGACGCCTGGCAAGCATTCCTGCGCAGTTGCGAGGTCCTCGGGCGCAAGCCGGATTGGAGCGCCACCTGCGCCGAGGCGGAGATGCTTCCGGAGCCCGACGCCGACGCCGTGCGCGGGTTCTTCGAAGGGCGCCTGCGGCCCTACCGGCTCCTGGGGGGCGACGGAACGGAAGAAGGCCTCATCACCGGCTACTATGAGCCCCTGCTCCGGGGCAGCCGCACGGCCTCTGAACGCTATGGTTTTCCGCTTTACGGCCTGCCGGAAGACCTGCTGGTGGTGGACCTTGGCAGCGTCTATCCGGATCTGAAGAAGATGCGGCTGCGCGGGCGCCTCGAAGGCCGCCGCGTGGTGCCGTACTACTCCCGGGCCGAGATCGACAACGGCAAGGCCCCCCTGGGGGGCAACGAGATCCTCTGGGTGGACGACCCGCTGGACGCCTTCTTCCTGCAGGTGCAGGGCTCGGGAAGAGTCCGGCTGGAAACCGGGGAGATCGTGCGCGTCGGCTATGCCGACCAGAACGGCCATCCGTACACCGCCATCGGACGGTTGCTGGTGGAGCAAGGGGAGCTCACCGTCGAGGAAGCTTCCATGCAGGGAATCCGGGACTGGGCGGCGCGCAACCCGGAGCGGGCGCGGCACCTTATGGAACAGAACGCGAGCTATGTGTTTTTCCGCGAGGTGCCGGGCGAGGCGCCGGGTCCCATTGGATCCCTGGGCGTCCCGCTCACCCCAGGCCGTAGCCTGGCAGTGGACCCGAGAGCGGTCCCGCGGGGCGTCCCGGTGTACCTGGCCACCACGTCGCCGGAGGACGGCGAGCCTCTGCAACGGCTGATGCTGGCCCAGGACACCGGCGGCGCCATCAAGGGGCCGGTGCGGGCGGATTTCTTCTGGGGCTTTGGCCCGGAGGCGGGAGAACGCGCCGGGCGCATGCGCGAGAAAGGCCGCCTGTGGGTGCTGCTGCCGAAGGACGCGCCGCCGGATCCGGCGGCGCGTTGAGTCGAACTTACGCCGCTTACTTGGCGGTCTGGTTGAGCCGGGCTTCGATCTGGGGCACCGGAAAAGCCCCGGGGATGCGGCTGCCGTCGGTGAAGATCAAGGTCGGGGTCCCGGTGACCTTGAGCTTCCTCCCCAGTTCCAGCACCGGATCGATGGGCGCCTTGCAGTCATCCTTGACCGGCCCGGGATCGACGCCCTTCTGCATCATGTCGTTGAACACCTTCACCTGATCCGGGCTGCACCACACGGCCTTGGATTTCTCCACCGAGTTGGGGGAGAGGATCGGGTACAGGTAGTAGTAGATGGTGACATCCGTGATGCCGGCCATCTCCTTTTCCAGCTTCTTGCAGTAGCCGCAGTTGGGATCCGCGAACACCACCATGGTGCGCTTGCCGTTGCCGCGCACCGCCTTCACCGCCAGGTCGAGAGGCAGGGTGTCGAACTTGACCGCCAGCAGCTGGTTCATCCGCTCCTCGGTCAGGTTCTTCATGGTCTTGGTTTCCCACAATTGCCCGAGGAAGAAGAACGTCGCCTTCTCGTCGGTGTAGAGCAGGTCCGATCCGATGACTACCTCGTAGAGGCCCATGTACGGGGTTTTCTTCACGCTTTCCACCTTCGCGTTGGGAATCTTCGCCTCCACCGCCTTGCGGATCGCCGCCTCGTCGGCCGCGGCGGCGCCCGCTGCCAGGGAAAGGAGCAGCAGGCCGCCCGTGATAAATGTCCGAATCATGTGTCAGTCCTTGGTAATGAATGAAGAATCTTGGAGGCACTCAGCCCAGCGCGGTCCGCGTCAGGAAATTCTTGAGGGGTCCCAACCGATCAGTGAGACCCAGTCCCCAGTTGCGAAGTTCGCGCAATACGGGGTCTTTGTTGTTGAAAAGCTTCTGCAGCCCGTCGGTCGTGAGCTGCATGGCGAGCACATCCTCCCGACGCGACCGCTCATAGCGGCGCAGCAGGCTGCGATGTCCACAATCGGGCTGCACCCCCCGCTCGCGAAGCACCGTCGCCAGTTCCCGGGCATCGCCGAACCCAAGATTGACGCCCTGCCCCGCCAGGGGATGGACGTTGTGGGCTGCGTCGCCGATGAGGGCCAGGCGCGGCCCGATGCAGGTCTTGGGGCGAAGCAGTCGAAGGGGAAACGCCGCAGCCGGGGTCAGCAGGTTCAGTTCCCCCGCCGCGCCGCCCGTGGCCTCGTGAATGGCAGCGCAGAGGGCCAGCGGCTCCAGGGCCAGCAGTTCGGAGGCCTTTTCGTTCCAGGCGGACCACACCATGGACACCTGGTCGCCGGGAAGCGGCAACAGTGCGAGCACGCCGTCCTCGCGGAACCATTGGCGGGCAACGCCTCCGTGGGGAATCGAGGTGGAGAAATTGGCGACCACGCCCATCTGCCCGTAGGGCCTCGGGCTCGCGGCGATTTCAGCCTGGGCCCGCACCCAGGAATCGGCGCCGTCGGCGCCCACCACCAATTTGGCCTGCAGCGTCCGGCCGTCCTCCAGGCGAAGCGTCGCGGCGTCGCGCCCGAACTCGAGTTCCGCGCAATTGGCGGGACAGAAACGGTCGAGATCTTCGCGCGTTTCCAGCGCTTCCCAGATCGCGGCCTGCAGCTGCCGGCTTTCCACAATGAATGCAAGCTCGGGAATTCCAGCGTCATAGGCGCTGAAATGAAGGCGGGAGCGGCCGCCATCTCCAAAGACCTCCATTTCAGTGACCGGGCACAGCCGCTCCCGATCGAGCCGAGCCCAGGCGCCTCCGGCGTCGAGGAAGGCGGCGCTGCCGGGGCTGATGGCATAAACCCGGACATCCCAGGTTTCGTCCCGGGGCAGCGGCGCGGGAGGCCGCGGCTCCACCAGCGCCACAGAAAAGCCGCTCCCCTGGAGGGCGAGCGCGAGGCTCGATCCCACCAGCCCCGCGCCGACGATGACTAGGTCAAATGTCATCGGCGGATTATATCAGCGCCAGCCCGTGCCTTGCCGCTAAGCGTTGACAGCGAAAGGACAAATACGGAGAATTCTGCCCCTCGTGGCGAGTTAGCTCAGCGGTTAGAGCAGCGGAATCATAATCCGTTGGTCCGGGGTTCAAATCCCTGACTCGCCACCACCGGTTTCCCCCCGCCACCCGCCCCGCGGTTGAATATCCAAATGTCCGTGTGCTATCGTGGCGTCATGCGTAAAGCGCTCATTCTTTTAGCGATTTTTTTCTCCTTGGCGGGCGGGGCGTGGGCCCAGCAACGCCAGCTTCCCGACGAGGCGAAACCCGGGAAATTGAGCGCCGTTCGCTATCCGGAAGTGCAGATCAACAACCGCTGGCACCGGCTCTCGCCGGGCATACGGATCTATGATCTGCGCAATCAAAGCATTCTTCCCACCATGCTGCCCCAGTCGTCCTTGGTAGCCTACCGGCTGGACTCCATGGGGTTCGTCTTTCAGCTCTGGCTGATCACACCCGAGGAAGCCGCGGCGCTGCCACCGGCAAAATAGCTTTTTTTCGTGGCCGGGAAGTTCTTCATCCAGACCTTCGGCTGCCAGATGAACGAGTATGACTCGGACAAGATGGCGGACCTGTTGCGCGTGCACGAGGGAATGGAGGCGACCGCGGATCCGGCGGAAGCTGACCTCCTGCTGTTCAACACCTGCTCGGTGCGGGAGAAGGCCCAGGAGCGGGTATTCCAGCACCTTTTCCGGTGGCGGCACCTCAAGCAGGCAAATCCCGGGCTCGTGATCGGCGTTGCCGGCTGCGTCGCCAGCCAGGAGGGAGAAGCAATCGTCGCCCAGGCTCCGTTCGTGGACCTGGTGATCGGGCCCCAGACCCTGCACCGCCTGCCGCAAATGCTGCGCGCGCGCCGCGGGAGCGGGCGGCCGCAGGTGGACGTGTCGTTCCCCGAGATCGAGAAATTCGACCACGTGCCTCCGGCGCGGATCGAGGGCCCCGCCGCCTTCGTCTCGATCATGGAAG
>DKBC01000111.1 GCA_002451065.1 Betaproteobacteria bacterium UBA6910 | reverse complement strand
TCCTGGTGGGTGGACAGACCCGGATGCCGATGGTGCAGCGGGCCGTGACCGAGTTCTTCGGGAAGGCGCCCCACAAGGGCGTGAACCCGGACGAGGTGGTCGCGCTCGGAGCCGCCGTGCAGGGTTCGGCCCTGATGCAGTCCGAGCAGGGCGTGCTGCTGCTCGACGTGACGCCCCTTACCCTGGGCATTGAGACCCTGGGCGGGGTCATGACGCCGCTCATCAAGCGCAACACCACCATCCCGACCAAGCAGGCCCAGGTGTTCTCCACGGCAGACGACAACCAGACCGCGGTGACAATCCACGTGCTACAGGGCGAGCGAGAGATGGCGGTCGGCAACAAGAGCCTCGGCCAGTTCAACCTCACGGATATCCCGCCGGCGCCCCGCGGTATGCCCCAGATCGAGGTCACCTTTGACATCGACGCCAATGGCATCCTGCATGTTTCGGCCAAGGACAAGGCGACCGGCAAGGAGAACAAGATCCGGATCCAGGCCAGTTCCGGTCTCAACGACCAGGAAATCGACCGCATGGTGAAAGACGCCGAGGCTCACCGCGAGGAGGACCGCAAGGCCCACGAATTGGTGGATGCCCGCAACCACTGCGACGCCATGGTCCACACCGTGCGCAAGTCTCTGAAAGACTACGGCGACAAGCTGGACGAGGCGGAGAAGTCCAAGATCGAAGCCGCGATCAAGGATGCGGAGGACGCACTCAAGGGCGACGACAAGGCGACCATCGAGGCCAAGACCCAGGCGCTGGCCGAGGCCTCCCATAAGCTCGCAGAAAAGATGTACGCCCAGTCCCAGGCCCAAGGCGGCCCCGGCGGCGCCCAGCAGGCGGGGGACGAAGGCGGCAAGAAGGCCGAGGAAAGCGACGTTGTGGATGCCGAATTCGAAGAGGTGAAGGACAAGAAGGGTTAAGGGCGAGCGCATCCGCGCCGCCTCAACTGGCCGAGTTCAAGCGGGCACCTCGGGTGCGGCTTAACTCGGCCTCGCCGCTTGAAGGACGATGTCGAAGCGAGACTACTACGAAGTGCTCGGCGTGAACCGGGACGCCTCCGCGGAGGAGATCAAGAAGGCTTACCGCAAGCTCGCCATGAAGCACCACCCGGACCGCAACGCCGGGGACAAGGTGTCCGAGGAGAAATTCAAGGAGGCTAACGAAGCCTACGAGATTCTCACGGACGAAAACAAACGCGCGGCCTATGACCGTTTCGGCCACGCCGGCGTGGATCCCACGGCGGCGGGCGGTTTCGGCGGGGCGGGCGCCGGCGGATTCTCGGGAAGCTTCGCCGACGCCTTTGGCGACATCTTCGGCGACATCTTCGGCGGCGGGCGCGGCCGCAGCACCGTTTTCCGCGGCGCGGACCTGCGCTACAACCTGGAAATCACCCTCGAGCAGGCGGCCCGGGGCACAGAAACCAAGATCCGCATCCCGACCCTCGCGGAGTGCGGCACCTGTAACGGCTCCGGCGCCAAACCGGGCACCAAACCGGCCACCTGCCCCACCTGCCACGGCCACGGTCAAGTGCGCATGCAGCAGGGATTCTTTTCCATTCAGCAAACCTGCCCCAAGTGCCACGGCAGCGGGAAGTTCGTGCAATCGCCATGCGCCGAATGCCACGGCGCCGGACGCGTGAAGCATCACAAGACCCTGTCGGTGAAGATCCCCGCCGGCGTCGACGAAGGCGACCGCGTCCGGCTGTCGGGTGAAGGCGAAGCGGGAGTGAACGGCGGCCCCGCGGGCGATCTCTATGTCGTGGTGCAGATCAAGCCCCATCCGGTCTTCCAAAGGGACGCCGACGACCTGCACTGCGAGATGCCGGTGAGCATATCCACCGCCGCCCTGGGCGGGGAGGTCGAGATTCCGACCCTGGATGGGCAGGCGCGCATCCGCATTCCCGCCGAAACCCAGACCGGCAAGGTGTTTCGCTTGCGCGGCAAGGGCGTGAAGGGCGTGCGCAGCCACAGCCCGGGCGACCTGCTATGCCACGTGGTGGTGGAAACCCCCGTCAACCTCACCGAGCGGCAAAAGGAGTTGCTCAGGGAGTTCGAGACCATCAGCGACGGCGACGCGGGCCACCACAATCCCCGCGCCAAATCCTGGATGGACAAGGTCAAAGAGTTCTTCGCGGAGTGAAGAACTTCGTCAGCTTGGGTGGAGGCTCACCTTCGCAGCAGGTGAAGGCACGAAGTGCCGGCCGNNCCCGAAAGTTCTTCGCGGAGTGAAAAACTCCGGGAGCCGGGGGGAGACTAACCGGGGTGCGTCGCGCCCGGTTCGGCGATCCACGCGAGCGGCCGACGTACCCTAAGCAGCGGAATTCTTCGCGCCGTAAAGCCCTCCCTCGCGGAAGGCGGGGAACATTCCCCGGGTCCATGAATCTGACTCGGATGAGTGGACCGAGCCCCCTAGGAAAGGCAGTCGGCATCCACCGGCACCAGGAAAGGTCGGTCCCATGAACAAAACCCTGATTCGCGGCTCCCTGGCCGCGGCGGCCGCGGCGGCGGCAGTCGTCGCCGTGGCCCATGGCGGAGCCAAGCATGCCACCGAGAAATGCGTGCCGGTTGCGGCCTGGGTCATCCCCGGGGGCAAGCCCGTGCCGGGAAACGACATCATCGCCCGGGCCTCGCAACAGTCCGTGGTGCTGCTGGGCGAAACCCACGACAGCGCGGAGCACCACCGCTGGCAACTGCAGAGCCTGGCGGCGCTGCATGCCCTGCGCCCGGACATGGTCATCGGATTCGAAATGTTCCCGCGCCGCGTGCAGCCGGCGCTGGACCGTTGGATTCAGGGCGATATCTCCGCGGAAGAGTTTCTGTCCGCTAGCGACTGGAAAAACGTCTGGCGCGTTGATCCCGAGCTTTATATGCCGCTGTTTCATTTCGCCCGCATGAACCGCATCCCCATGGTGGCGCTCAACGTGGACCAAAAACTCACCAAGGAGGTCACCGCCAAGGGGTTTGACGCCATACCGGAAGAGCGCCGTGAGGGGGTGACCCCCGCAGCGGCGCCGAGCGCCGCCTATGTGGACTTCCTGCTGGGTGTGTATCGGGAACACGAATGGGACGACAAGAAGAAGCCCGAGGCCAGCCCTGAGGACCCCGAGTTCCGGCGGTTCGTGGAAAGCCAGCAGTTGTGGGACCGGGCCATGGCCCAATCCCTGGCGGAAGCCGCAGCGCGGCCCTCGGGTCCGTTGGTGGTGGGAATAATGGGCAGCGGCCACATTTGGCATGGCTGGGGAGTGCCGCATCAACTGAAGGACCTTGGAGTCACCAAAGTGAGTTCGCTGCTGCCCTGGGACCAGGGACGGGAATGCGGAAAGCTTGTGGCTGGCGTGGCGGATGCCGTGTTCGGCGTCGAAGCACCGGCTTCGGGGACATCCAAGCGTCCACGGCTGGGCGTCCTGATCGAACCGGCGCCGGATGGTGTCCGGATTCTCAAGGTGGAAAAGGGCAGCGTGGCGGAGGCCGCCGGATTGCGGGACGGCGATGTGGTCGCGGAAGTGGCGGGACAACGCGCCGCGCAGCCCGCCGATCTTTCTCAGGCGGTGCAGCGCCAGGCACCGGGAACCTGGCTTCCTCTGAAGATCCGGCGGGACAGTGACACGCTCGAGATTGTCGCCAAGTTCCCGGCAGCGGTGCCGTGACGCGAAATCCGGTCCCTCGCGCCGTTGTCGCGTGGGCTCTCCTGTTGGCGGCCTTGGGCGCCGGGGCGGCGCCCGTCCATTACGACATCTCGGTGACCATCGATCCCGTGAGCCGCAAGCTCGAGGGGCGTAGCGTCATCGACGTGGAGTCGCCGGGTGCCGTTACCCTGGGCCTGAGCGACCGTTTCCGGGTCCGCCAGGTGCTGGCCGACGGCCAACCCCTGGGGAAGGGCCGGGTCAGCGGAGGCATCCGCGCCTGGCGGGTGCCCGGTGGCGCACCGAAGCGCCGGATCGAAGTGGCATGGCAGGGCACGCTCGCGCCCTTGGACACCGGGCTCAGCCACCGCCAGACGCTGAACCGCCCCGAGCCCGTCGCAGGCACCGAGGGAACCTTCCTCCCCGGCTCCAGTGTCTGGTATCCCCGCATCGGCGACACCCTCGGCCATTACCGTGTCGCCCTTGACCTGCCCGCCGGCCAGCGCGGCCTGGTCCCGGGCCGTCTGGTGCAGGAATCGGAGTCGGGAAAAAGATACCGGGCCACCATCGAGTTTCCGTTTCCCGCAGAGGGCATCGATCTCATGGCCGGACCCTACCGGGTGCAGGAGCACGAGTTTCGCGGAGCGGGAAACCGTGCCATCCGCCTGCGAACCTATTTCCACCCCGAGATCGCCGATCTTGCACCGGCCTATCTGGAGTCGGTTGCCGATTACCTGGCGCTCTACGAGAAATGGATTGGCGAGTATCCCTTCAGCGAGTTCAGCGTGGTCTCCAGCCCGACCCCCACAGGTTTCGGTATGCCGACCCTCACCTACCTCGGCGTCACCGTCCTCAAGCTGCCTTTCATCCGCGCGACCTCCCTGGGCCACGAGGTGCTTCACAACTGGTGGGGCAACAGCGTCTACCCCGATTTTTCGCGCGGCAACTGGTCCGAGGGCCTGACCACCTTCATGGCGGACTACGCATACAAGGAGCGCGAGGGCCCGGCAGCGGCGCGGGAGATGCGCCTCTCCTGGCTCCGCGACCTGACGGCGGTTCCCCCGGGACAGGACCGTCCCCTGGCCGAGTTCGCGTCCCGCACCCACGGCACCTCCCAGATCGTGGGCTACAACAAGGCCGCGATGATGTTTTTCATGCTGCGCGAATTGCTGGGGAGCGACACCTTTGACCGGGGCCTGCGCGGATTTTACCGGGAGCATCGTTTCAAGATTGCAGGCTGGCCCGAGTTGCGCCGCGCCTTCGAGAATGCGTCCGGTCAGAACCTGGGCTGGTTCTTCGATCAGTGGCTGAATCGCCCCGGCACGCCCGCGATTCGCCTGGTATCCGCATCCAGCGCGCCGTCCGGTTCCGGCTACCGGATCGAAATCACTCTGGCCCAGGAAACGCCTTCGTTTCGGCTCCGGGTGCCCGTTTTGATCCGCAGCGAAGACGGAGAAAGCATGCGAACCTTGGAGCTCGAGCGCCAGAGCCAGGGCTTCGCCCTCGAGGTGCCGGGCAAGCCCCTGGAAGTGGGCCTCGACCCGGAGTTGGCAGTGTTGCGGCGCCTCACCGCCGACGAGGCGCCCGCGATCCTGCGCCAAGTAATGGTGGACGCGGGAACCGTCACCGTGTTGCTGCCGGGCGCGGGCAAAGCCCGCGAGGCCGCCCAGTCCCTGGCCGAACGGCTGCAGGACCATGCGCCCAAGCTGATCGGCGCCGATGCCGATCTGCCGACGGCCCCGGTGCTGGTCATCGGGTTGGAGTCCGAGGTGGATGCGTGGCTGGCGCGCCGCGGCATGCCGCCCCGTCCCACCCCACTGGACGGCAAAGGGACCGCGCAGGCATGGACCACCAGCCGCACCGGCGGTGCGGCGCTGGCCATCGTTTCAGCCAGCAATGACGCCGCGTTGTCTGCGCTCGAGCGACCGCTGCCCCACTATGGCCGGCAAAGCTATGTGGTGTTCGAAGCCGGCAAGGTCATCGAGCGCGGAACCTGGCCGGTGAAGGCCCAGACAGTAACGTTCCGCTAGATGATCACAGGCGCCCGTGGCCGCGGCGGCGGATTGCGGGAGCCAGCGCCGCCAGCGCGAGGCCGGCGGCGAGAGAGGTGAGGACGAACATCAGGAAGAAGTCCGCCTGTCCGCCGAGGAGGTGGAAGAAATCTCCCTGAGCCACCCGCTCCAGGGTGCCGGCCGCGTAACCCGCCAGCAGGTTAGCGGCGAAATTTGCCAGGAACCAGGCACCCATTATCAGGGACGCCAGCCGCAGGGGTGCCAGCCGGGTCACCATCGCGAGCCCCACCGGTGAAAGGCAGAGCTCGCCGCAGGTGTGCAGCAGGTAGGCGGCCACCAGCCACCACGGGCTGACGGGGAAACCGGCATCCGCCAGCTTCGCGCCGAGGGTCAGCACCGCGAAGCCGGCGCCGAGCAGCAGCAGGCCGAGGGCCATCTTGAGGGGCGTGGACGGAGACCGCCCCGCCGCGTCCAATCGTTGCCAGATGCGTGAGAAGACTGGTGCAAGCAGCAGAATGAAGGCGGGGTTCAGGGACTGGAACCACGCCGCCGGCAGCGTCGGGTCGGGAATGAGCCAGCCCAGCCAGCCCGGCGTGGCGCGATCGGTGTCGCGCTCCGCGAACAGCGTCATGCTCGAGCCCGCCTGCTCGAAGGCCATCCAGAACAACACCACGAACAGGGCAAGCAAAAGGATGGCGCCCAGCCTATCCCTCTCCTCCTTGCGCAACGGGCCGATGTGTCCGGCTTCGAGGCTGACGGCGTGGGCCGGCCGCGAGCCTAAGTCACCGAGGAAGCGCCGGCGGCCGGCGAGGTACGTGGCGAGCCCCAGCACCATTCCGATCCCGGCGGCGGCGAAGCCCCAGCTCCAGCCGAAGGCCGCCGACTGTCCCAGGTAACCGCAGATCAGGGACCCCAGCAGCCCGCCCAGGTTGATGCCCATGTAGAACAGGGTGAAGGCGCTGTCCCGCCGCGCGTCGTGCAGCGGGTAGAGCTGCCCCACCATGATGGAAACGTTGGACTTGAACAGGCCGGTTCCGACGATGATCAATGCCAGCCCGGCGAAGAATGCGGGCACGCTCTCCAGAGCCAGGGAAAAGTGGCCAAGGGCTATGATGGTCCCGCCGATCAAGAGGGCGCGGTGGGTGCCGAGCCAGCGGTCCGCGATCCAGCCCCCGATCACCGGGGTCAGGTAAACGAGGCCCGTGTACCAGCCATAGAGCCGGCTCGCTTCCTGAACGCTCCACCCGAATCCCCCGTCGTCCGACGACGCCACCAGGAACAGCACCAGCAGCGCGCGCATCCCGTAATAGGAGAACCGCTCCCACATCTCGGTGACGAACAGCAGCGCGAGCCCGGGAGGATGTTTCTGCCCTGCCCTGGCAACCGGGGAAAAAGACATGCTGGCGGGCGATGGCTGAGAATGGTTCCGCGCTACTTCAGGGCATCGCCGCGGGCAGCGTCAGACTTTCCGGGTCACCGGAACCCCCCGGCGCTCCAGCAGCATCAGGACGTGCTCCGGATCCCGGGGGAACACGGCGACATAGCGCGGCCCGTCGGGGTTCTTGGGATAAAGGTAGATGCCCTTGGCGATGAGGGGCCGCCGGATTTCGGCGCGCGCAACGTCGCTGTACGCCAGCTCGTTACGCAGCAGGTAAACCGCCACCAGGAAATCCTCGTACAGGCTCAGGCGCCCGTAGCCTCCCATGTAAAACCACCAGGAAAAGCCGGTGCGCACCGGGCAGCGCGCCTCGAACAGGGGTCGCCGCAGGCCTTCCCGCGCGGAGCGGCGGCTGGGCAGGTGCCACAGGAAAAAGTACGCCGCAACCGCAAGCCCGGCCAGTAGCAGGATGACGAACTTGAACTCGCCCACGGCCTCAGGCCCGGCGCCAGACGGTTTCGCCGTTCGGCTTATCCTCTAGCACGATTCCGGCATCCAGCAGCTCTTTGCGGATGCGGTCAGCCTCGGCAAAGTCCTTGGCCTTGCGCGCCGCGGCACGGGAGGCGATGCGCTCCTCGATCATCCCTTCCGTCATTGCCGGCGCTGAACCCACGACGCCCTTCGCTTCGACGCCGGTTACCGCTGCCATCGCATCCCTGCGGGCGCGAAGGTAATCGATGGGCTCCTGCTGCAGCAGGCCGAGCACGCCGCCCAGAGCCCGCAGCAGCCCGGAATCCTTTCCCGAGCGGGTGCGGTTGGCCTCGTTGGCCAGTTCGAACAGCACGGCGATGGCCTCCGGGGTGGCGAAGTCGTCGTCCATGGCCTCGCGGAAGCGCGCGGCCCAGTGGTCCTTCCAGTCGATCTCCACCCGGGCCGGCGGCACATCGCGCAGGGTGAGATAGAGGCGGGTCAACGCGCTCTTGGCGTCATCGAGGTGCGCGTCGGAGTAATTGAGGGGGCTGCGGTAGTGGGCGCGCAAAATGAAGAAGCGCACCACCTCCGGCTGGTACCTGGCCAGCACCTCGCGCACGGTGAAGAAATTGCCGAGGCTCTTGGACATCTTCTCGTCATCCACCCGCACGAAGCCGTTGTGCATCCAGTAATTGACGAAAGTGCAGTCGGTGGCCCCCTCGGACTGGGCGATTTCGTTCTCGTGGTGGGGAAACTGCAGGTCCTGGCCGCCGCCGTGAATGTCGAAATGATCTCCCAGCAGGTGCGTGCTCATCACCGAGCACTCGATGTGCCACCCGGGGCGCCCCGGCCCCCAGGGCGACGGCCAGTGGGGCTCTCCCGGCTTGGCCGCCTTCCACAGCACGAAATCCATGGGATCCCGCTTGTTGGGATCCACCTCGACCCGCTCGCCGGCGCGCAGCTCGTCCAGGGATTTTCCCGAGAGCTTGCCGTAAGCCGGAAACGCTCGCACCGCGTAATACACGTCACCGTTGGGAGCCGCGTAGGCGATGCCCTTCTCCACCAGCACCCGGATCATGTCCACCATCTTGGCCACGTAGTCGGTGGCGCGAGGCTCCCGGTCGGGACGCTGCACGCCCAGGGCATCCGCATCCTCGTTCATGGCCTGGATGAAGCGCGCGGTCAAAGCCTCGATGGCTTCGCCGTTCTCCTGGGCGCGCTTGATGATCTTGTCGTC
>DKBC01000230.1:20470-22562 GCA_002451065.1 Betaproteobacteria bacterium UBA6910 | reverse complement strand
CATGGGGGTGGTGATGGACATTGCAGACCGGATCGCGGTCCTGGACTTCGGGCGCAAGATCGCCGAGGGCACCCCGCAGGAGATCAGCACGAACCCCGACGTCATCAGCGCCTATCTCGGAAAAGGCAGAGAGTGGTAGGGGGAGATGCTGCAGGTCAATAGCATCGAAGTCGCCTACATGCGGGTCATCCAGGTGCTCCGCGGCGTCTCCCTGGAAGTGGGGCAGGGGCAGATCGTCGCGCTGCTCGGGGCGAACGGGGCGGGCAAGACCACGACCCTCAAGGCCGTATCCGGGATGCTCCGGACCGAGGACGGAGAGGTGACCGGGGGGACCATCGTCTTCGACGGCACGAGGATCGACCGGCAAGGCCCCGAGGACATCGCAGCCATGGGAATGAGCCAGGCGATGGAGGGGAGGAGGGTGCTCGAGCACTTGAACGTCGAAGAGAACCTCCTCGTGGGAGCTTACTGCCGCCGGGACCGGGCCGGGGTGAAGAAGGACCTGGACATGGTCTTCGACTACATGCCCGTCCTGAGAAACCTCCGGCAGCGGGTGAGCGGCTATCTGTCCGGGGGGGAGCAGCAGATGCTCGTGATCGGGCGAGCTCTCATGGCGCGTCCCAAGCTCATGCTCCTGGACGAGCCGTCCCTCGGTCTCGCCCCCCTGATGGTGGAAGAGATCTACCGGATCATCCAGCGGATCAACGCCGAGCAAAAGGCGTCGATCCTCCTGGTCGAGCAGAACGCCAGGGCGGCCCTCGGCATCGCCCACGGCGGCTATGTGATGGAAAACGGCAGGGTGGTGCTCGCCGGCGCCTCGCAGGCCCTGCAGGAAAACGAGGACATCCAGGAATTCTATCTGGGAGTCTCCGCGGGGGAATCGAAAAAGAGCTATCGAGACGTGAAGCACTACCGGCGGAAGAAGAGGTGGCTCGTCTAGGCCATGGCGACTGCATGAGCACTGGTTTGACCGATCGGAACGAGGCGGGGCGCGCCCGGGACACCTGGCCCAAGGTGCTCGCGGACAACTGCCAGAAGTACGGCAATCGCAAGAAGGCCATGCGGCACAAGCACTATGGCATCTGGCAGACCTACACGTGGCAGGACTACTACCTCGACGTCAAGCACTTGGCCCTCGGCTTGCTGGCCCTGGGCTTCGAACGCGGCGACAAGCTCCTCATCGTCGGAGACAATGCGCCCCAGTGGTACAGCGCAGAGCTCGCGGCCCAGGCGAACCAAGGGGTATCCGTCGGCGCGTACCCGGATCTGACCCCNNTTGGCCCGCTACGACAACCCTCTCCTTCTCGGATACAGGGAGGTCGTGGACCTCGGCAGGAAGCACGACGAGGGGCATCCCGGGCTGTTCGAGACGAACGTGGAGGCGGGGAAGGCGGACGACCCGTGCGCGGTCGTCTACACGGCAGGGACCACCGGTCCCGTCCCGAAGCCGGCGGTCCATACCCACAGGACGATGAGGGCGGGGAGCGAGTCGTACCTGCGCCTCGACCCCTGGAACGAATGGGACGAGCTGGTTCCCCACTTGCCGCCTGCCGGGATCACCGGTCAGTGGGCGGGGATCGGCTGCCACCTCCTCTCCGGGTGCGTCCTGAACTTTGCCGAGAGCCCGGAGACCCAGCAGCGGGACACGGTGGAGATCGGTCCGACGGTCGTGATCCACGAGGCCCGGGTCTGGGAGAGCCTCGCCGCGACCGCGAAGTCCCGGACCCTCGGCGTTCAAGGCCTCAAGAAGCTGTCGTTCGACCTGCTCATGCCCGTCGGGTACGGGCTTGCCGACGCGAGG
The DNA here is from genome assembly GCA_002451065.1 of Betaproteobacteria bacterium UBA6910. Classification (GTDB taxonomy): domain Bacteria; phylum Pseudomonadota; class Gammaproteobacteria; order Burkholderiales; family UBA6910; genus UBA6910. The sequence goes on along the minus strand of DKBC01000230.1, from coordinate 20,761 downwards.
CTGCGGAAGACCCGCCCGCCCGCTTTCGCGAAGGCTTTCCAACCTGTGGCCGAGGGACTCGTCCTCGGGCCCATGAAGACGAAGCTCGGTTTCGGCCGGGCCCGGATCTGCTACAGCACCGGGGCCCTTCTCAGCCCGGAGGCCTTCCGCTTCTACCACGCGCTGGGCCTCCCCCTGAAGAGCGTCTACGGAACCGCGGAGGGCGGGGCCCTGGCGGGTGCCCCCTCGGGAGAGATCCGGGTGGACTCGGTCGGTCCTCCCTTCGAGGGGGCCGAGGTCGCGATCACGGAC
>DKBC01000230.1:0-20397 GCA_002451065.1 Betaproteobacteria bacterium UBA6910 | reverse complement strand
GACCAGGGCGCCCTGGGGGAGGACGGTCACCTTCGTTTCGTCGACAACGCCGGGAGCGTGGTGGAACTCGCGGGGGGAGCGAGGTTGGCCCCTCAGGCCGTCGAGAGCCGCCTCCGCTCCAGCCCCCACATCCGGGACGCGTGGGTCTTCGCGGGGCCCGAGCGCGCGTTTGTCACGGCAGCCGTCGTGATCAACCACCGCTCGGTGAGCCGCTGGGCGGGACAGCGCAGGATCGTCTTCAACACCTTCGGGGAGCTTTCGCAGAAGCCCGAAGTCTACGTGTTGGTGAAGCAGGAGATCGAAAGGCTCAACGAGGCGCTTCCGCCCGAATGCCGGGTGAAGAAGTACGTGAACCTCCCCAAGGAGCTCGATCCGGACGACGGTGAGCTGACCCGAACCCGGAACCTGCGGAGAGCGTCCCTGGATGAGCGGTATCGGGAGCTGATCGAGGCGGTCTACGCGGGCAAGAGCGAGGTGTCGATCGAGGCACCCGGAAGCCGTCAGGCCGGGCACGCGGAGTCGAAGCAGGTTGCCCTCGCCATCGCGTCCACAGGAGCAACCTCCCCATGAACTTCTTCCTGCAGCTCGTCGTGACCGGTTTCTCCCTGGGGATGATCTACGCCCTCGTGGCCATCGGATTCGTCATCATCCTGAAGTGCTCCGATGCCTTCAACATCGCCCAGGGCCATTTCGTGCTGATCGGAGGCTACCTCGGCTACACCTTCCTGGTACCCTTCCACCTGCCGATCTGGGCCGCCCTGATCCTGGCGATCGGCGTCGCCGCGCTCCTGGGCCTGGTCATCGAGCGCCTCGCCCTCAGGCCCCTCGTGGGCCAGCCGGAGCTCGCGATCGTCATGATGACCATCGCCCTCTCGACGGTCCTGGAAGGGCTCGTCACCTTGATCTGGGGCGGGGAGTACAAGACGTACCACGGGGTGCTCCCGACCTTCACCCTGGCCTTCGGCGGGATCTCGATCCCGCCCGAGTCCCTGATCGGGTTGTTGGTGTCCATTGTGGCGGTCAGCGCGCTCATGTTCGTCTTCCGCTACACGAGGATCGGGCTGGCCATGCGGGCCACGGCCGACGATCTGAAGGTGGTCCAGAGTCTCGGCATCCGGGCGACGACCGTGTACTCCGTCTCCTGGGTCATCGCCTCCATCGTGGGCGTGATCGGCGGCATCCTCCTGGGCGGGATCTCCGGCGTGATGATCCCCCTCGCGGAGATCGGGCTGAAGGCCTTCGCCGTGGTGCTGCTCGGAGGGATCAACTCCTTCGGCGGCGCGATCCTCGCCGGCATCATCGTGGGCATATTGGAGAACGTGGCCGCCGGCTACCTGGATCCGCTCGTCCCCGGCGGCGGTTTTGCCCAGATCTTCCCCTTCGTCGTCATGGTGGTGGTGCTCATCTTTCGGCCGTACGGCCTCTTCGGGACGGCCCGGATAGAAAGGATCTAAGATTCCAGCACGGGGCGCCATTCAGGAGAACTACGGCCAGGACATGGCGATCTTCCGCACCCGGTCGCAGTGGGGCGGCCTGCTCGCATTCCTGGTCCTGCTCGCGGTCTGCCCGCTGTTCCTGAGCGAGCGGGTGCTGACGATCCTGACCATGATCGGGATCGCCATCATCAGCGTCCACGGGTTGAACATCCTCACCGGATACTGCGGGCAGATCTCGATCGGTCACGTGGGCTTCATGGCCGTCGGCGCGTACGCGTCGGCGATCCTGACCGCGAGGCTCGGCTGGCCCTTTTGGGTGGCGTTGCCCTGCGCCGCGCTGGCCGCAGGAGTCGCCGGCCTGATCTTCGGCCTGCCGTCCCTTAAGATCCGGGGTTTCTACCTGATCATGGCGACCGTCGCGGCCCACTTCATCATCATCTGGCTCGTGCTCCATCTCAGCAACCTCACCGGCGGTCCCGACGGCATGCCCGTGCCCAAGCCCCAGATCGGCAGCTTCGTGTTCAACTCCAAGGCGAGCTACTACTACCTCGTCATGGGCGTCGGGTGCATCGCCACCTACGGAGCGGTGAACATCACCCGGACCCGGGCCGGGAGGGCCTTCGTGGCCATCCGGGACAACGACCTGGCGGCCGAGGTCATGGGGATCAACCTCTTCAGCCACAAATTGCAGGCCTTCTTCATCGGGTGCGTCTACGCGGGTGTGGCCGGGGCCCTGCTGGTCCACTACTACGGCTTCGCCAGCGTCGATCAGTTCGCCTTCATCGATTCGGTCTGGTTCCTGGGCATGCTGATCGTGGGGGGCATGGGCAGCATCAGCGGGGCGATCCTGGGCGCCGTGTCCCTCAAGCTCCTCGACGAGCTGGTCACCATGATCGGGCCGGTGCTGTCGGCGTTGGTGGCAGCCCAGGCGGCGGCCTCCCTGGCGCTCATCACCCGGGGCCTGGTCATCATCCTGTTTCTCATCTTCGAACCGAGGGGTCTGGAGCACCGGTGGGAGATCCTGAAGGGGTATTTCCGACTCTGGCCCTTCTCCCACGAGGAGGCCGAGTGAAGGGGACGCGAATCGGACGTTGGGCTCACAACCGACAAAAGGAGGATGTCATGGGCAGAATCGGGTCGGTACTGGCAGGGTGTGTATTAGCGCTGGTTTTGGGGTTTCTCGTGCAGCCCGCCCAGGCGGCGGGCAAGGTGGTGTACATCGGAGGCACGATGTCGCTGACCGGCCCCTATGCGGAGGATTCGGCCGCGGTCCTCGCCGCATTCGAGGACTACGTGAAGTACGTGAACGAGACGAAGAAGATGGCCCCGTGGCGAAAGGAGACCTGGCCGGCGGACATCACCGTGGAGCTCCTGTGGCGCGACGACGAGCTCAAGCCCGCCAAGGCGCTGAGCATCTACGAGGAGCTGAAGGCCAAGGGGATCCTGGTCTACCGGTGCTCGGGATCGCCGATCGCGCTGGCGCTCAAGGACCGGCTGAAGCAGGATGGTTTCGGGGCCACGAGCATGGCNNGCGGCCGCCGACTGGTTCAAGAGCACCTGGAAGGAGTCGCGGAAGCCCAGGGTCGCCTACTTGACCGCGGACAACGCGATGGGCAAGTCCATCGAGATCCCCGAGATGAAAGAATACCTGGAGAGCATCGGGTACGAGTTTGTCGGCATCCAGTACGTCCCTCTGGTCCCCACCTCTCCGCCCACCACGCAGCTCATGTGGCTCAAGGAGAACAAGGTCGATCTCGCGCTCGGCATCCTGATCAATCCAGGCTCGCAGCCGACGGTGAAGGAGATGGTCCGGTTGGGGATGGGTCCGTTCCAGCCCTACAAGATGACCCTGGCGGCCGGCACCCCGAGCCACCTGCCGGTGTTCGCGGACGCCATGGGTGAGCTGGGCGACGGCTTCGTCGTCACCGGCGGCTTTCCGCCCTGGTACGAGGCCTCCCCGGGCGTGAAATTCATGACGGAGCTGCAGAAGAAGTATCACCCGAACAAGTGGGTCCAGCACATCATGTACGAGGGAGGGATGCTGGAGGGCATGATCCAACTGGAGGCGATCCGGCTTGCGTTGGAGAAGAAGCCCCTCGAGAAGCTGACGCCGGCGGACGTGCTGAACGACGGCTTCTACAAGATCAAGAACCTGGACACCGGCGAGATCAGCAGCACGCCCATCACCTACGGGCCGGGGGACATCGAGGGCGTCGACCAGATCCGGGTCGATCAGCTGATCAAGGGCAAGGTCGCGAAACAGGGGGTCTATCCCGCACGGCATCTCTACAAGCATTGATCCACCCCCCGGGGGCTCTCGTCCGAGGGCCCCCGGGAAGTTGGTTTCGGACGCTAGAGTCGCCCAAACGCTCCTCTTCGACACTTCAGCTCCACCGGACCCAGCGCCCGGTCCGGGCCCCGGGGATGCGCTCCCCGAGACCGTCCTCCAATTCACGAACGCGCCTCCCGGCTCCCCTCGGGAGAGTTGTCCGGGTGCCATCTTTTCGCTATCCTCCTTTCGAAATGAAGTTTGATCTCTCTGGTTGGTCGGGACTCGAGCAGGCGCCCCGATTTGGCAGCCAATTGAAATTCCTTGCTGTGACGACCGATTCAACGAGCTCTTTCCCGCAGCGGGCATCAAGCGTTCCTCCGCCCCGCACGGCGCAGTTATCGCGGACCTGAACGACACGGAAGAAGGAGGCTCAGAGATGGAAGGTTTCGTCCCATGGCCGGATGAATTCGCTCGCCGGTATCGGGAGGTCGGGTACTGGCAGGACCGGACCCTCGGTGAGGTCCTGGACGGGTGCTTCGAGCGCTTCGGGCCGAACCCGGCGCTCGTCGCGGACGACGAGAGGCTCTTCACCCATTCGGATCTGCGTCGTCTCTCCACCCGGCTGGCGCTCCACTTCAACGCCCTCGGGCTCCGCGTCTACGACCGGGTGGTCCTCCAGATCCACAACATCCCGGAGGCGGTCCTCACGTATCTCGGGATCGTCAAGGCCGGCGGCATCCCCATCATGACGCTCCCGCCCCACCGGGAGTCCGAGATCGGCTACTTCGCGAAGCTCGCGGAGGCGACCACCTATGCGATTCCGGCCCGGCTGCGGGATTTCGATTACCAGGCCCTCGCGGCGGCGGTGCAGACGGAGGCGCCCTCGGTCCGGCTCGTCCTGGTGGCCGGCGGGGACGCGCGACCCGGCTACCACTCCATCGACGCATTGCTCCAGGACCCGATCGAGGAGCGCGTGGACGCGAGCACCCTGCCTCGCCCCGCCCCGGAGCTGCCGGCCGTGTTCCAGCTCTCGGGCGGGACCACCGGCATCCCGAAGCTGATCCCGCGGACCCACAACGACTATGCGTACAACTTCCTCCGCAACGCGGAGGTCTGCGAGCTCGACGAATCGACGGTGCTCCTGATCGCCATCCCACAGAACCACAACTTCGCGCTGGCCTGCCCGGGTTTGATGGGCGTGTTGTCGCGGGGCGGCTGCGAGATCCTCTCCGCGAACCCGGCGCCGGACCACCTCCTGGGACTGATCGAGCGCCACCGGGTGACCCACTTCGCGGGCGTGCCTGCCATGGTTCTCGCCCTCCTGAACCACCCCAAGAGGAACGACTTTGACCTGAGCTCGCTGCGGCTGGTCGCGGCAGGCGGCTCCAAGCTCAACGCAGAGGTGGCGGTCCGGGTCCGGCAGGAGCTCGGCTGCGAGGTCCAACAGGTCCTGGGGATGGCCGAGGGGCCCCTCTACTGGACCCTGATCGGCGATCCGGAAGAAGTCACGAACAACACCCAGGGGCGGCCCATGTCTCCGGGGGACGAGTTCCGCATCGTCGATCCCTCCACCGGCAAGGAGTCCACTCCGGGGGAGCCCGGCGAGCTCTGGTGCCGCGGGCCGTACACGATCCGAGGGTACTACCGAGCGCCGGAGCACAACGCCAAGGCCTTCAGCGAGGACGGGTTCTACAAGTCCGGAGACCTGGTCCGCCTCCACCCCAGCGGCAACCTCATCGTGGAGGGCCGGATCAAGGACTGCATCAACCGCGGCGGGGAAAAGATCAGCGCCGAGGAGATCGAGAACCACATCCTGGCGCACCCGGCCGTGCTGATCTGCGCGGTGGTGTCCATGCCCGACCCCCTCCTGGGCGAGAAGGCCTGCGTTTATCTCGTCTTGCGCCCGGGGAAGGAACTCACCCTGAAGCAACTGGGACAGTTCCTCCTCGAAGATCGGAAGATCGCGAAGTTCAAGCTCCCCGAGCGCCTGGAGGTGGTCGAGGCCCTGCCCCTGACCAACGTGGGCAAGGTGAACAAAAAGGCCCTGAGGGAGGACATCGCGGAGCGAATCCGGAGGGAGGGGGTTGGGGGGTGACCCCCCCCGGGAGCTTAGAGAGCCTGCGGATCCACCCGAGCAACGGGGGCCCTGCGCTGCAACCGGGAGAACGGCCTGCAGAATTGGACGCCGTCTCCTTTGTCTTTCCGTGCGGGCAGAGGCGATGATCGGCCTGGAGGTGACGGAGGCGTTCCAACCCTGAGAATCGGAGAGAAGGGCGATGCCTGGGGAAGTGGAGCAGCTCAAAACGCAGGGCGGGAGTCCGAAGGGCACCCTCGGGAAGGCGTTGGTCAACCTCTTTATCGGCATTGGCGCCCGACGGACGCTGACGGGATGGGTCGGGGTCTCTGTCCAGGGTTACGCCATCCTGGTTGCGCTCTGGGTTCTCTATGCGGCGGTCTGGGCGATCATCGATCCCTGGGAACTGGGCGCGGTCTTTCTCCTCGCCATGATGGTGCTCATCTTCCTGACCACCGCTCCGTTTCCGAGATCCCCCACGAAAAATCCCCCGCTCCTGGACTGGATGCTGAGCCTCCTCAGCCTGGCATCGGGGATCTACTTTTTCGTCCAGGTGGACGTTGTGATCCAGCGCATTTCCCTTCTCGACCCCCTCAGCGGACCGGACATCTTCTTCGGCGCTGCGACGCTGCTGCTTGTGTTTGAGGCAACGCGCAGGTGCGTAGGGATGGGTCTGACCCTGGTGGTCATCGCCTTCCTCGCTTACATCCTCTTCGGGGACCGCCTCGCCGGCCCCATGTCCCACGGACCCGTGGACTTCGAGCACCTGCTGGACCAAGTGGTGTTCACCACCAACGGGATCTTCGGCGTACCCATTCGGGTCGCGGCGACCTATGCATTTCTGTTCGTGATGTTCGGCACCATGCTCCACGAAACAGGCGGCGGCGACTTTTACGACAAGATCGCCACAATGATCGCCGGGCGCAGGGCCGGGGGCCCTGCAAAAGTGGCCGTGGTGTCGAGCGCCCTTTTTGGGACCCTTTCGGGAAGCCCCACGTCCGACGTGGTCACCACGGGATCCTTCACCATCCCCATGATGAAGCGGCTGGGATACTCGGCGGTGTTCGCGGGCGCGGTGGAGACGGCCGCATCCACCGGCGGCAGCATCATGCCCCCAGTGATGGGTTCGGCCGCCTTCATGATGGCCGAGTTCACCGGGATCCCCTATGCGAAGATCGCGCTTGCCGGCATCATCCCTGCCCTTTTGTACTACCAGTGCATCTACATGCAGGTCCACTACCGTTCGCTTCGGCGCGGCTTCGCCGGCCTGCCGGCAGAGCGCATTCCACGGTTCGTCGAGACGATCCAGAACGGCGGACTCTTCGTGTTTCCACTCGGCGTGCTCATCCTCGCGTTGCTTCGGGGCTACAGTCCCAGTCTCGTGGCGGTGATCGCCACGGCGTCAATCCTGGCGGTGGGGGCGTTGCGTCGGGAAACGAGAATGGGGATGATGGGCGTGGCCCGAGCCTTGGCTCAGACGACTTTCCGAATCGTGCCGGTCACTGCGGCGTGCGCGGCTGCAGGCTTGGTGATCGCTGGGATCACGATGACTGGGCTCGGGGGGAAGTTCGCGCGGCTCGTCTTCGACCTCACCGGACAGAGCCTCTTGCCCAGCCTCGCGATGATCGCCGGCATCGTGATCCTTCTCGGGATGGGGATGCCCACACCTTCAGCGTACATACTCGCCGCGGTGCTCACCGGTCCGCTCCTTGTGGACGGTCTCGGACTGGCCGTCCTTCCGGCGCACCTCTTTCTGGTCTTCTACGCCGTACTCTCTGCCATGACGCCGCCCGTCGCGGTGGCGGCTTACGCCGCGGCGAGTATTGCGGATGCGAACCCGTTCGCCATCGGTTTTCGCGCCGTTGGGCTCGGGATCATGGTGTTCTTCATCCCGTTTGTGTTTGTCTACAACCAGGCGCTGTTGCTCCAGGAGGGGGTATTCTGGGGAATCTTCTGCATGTGCACTGCGATGGTGGGGACCACGGCGGTGGCTGCGGGCATAGAGGGTTGGTTCCGCGGGCCCGTGCCGTGGTGGGGGCGCCTCCTGTGCCTCGCGGGCGGCGGCCTCATGGTTTTTCCGGGGTTTCTGACCGACGTGGTGGGCCTCGCGATCGTTCTGGCCGGCCTTGGGAGGCAACTTGTGCACCGGTACCAGGAATGGCGTGAGCGAGGGGCGGAGGCGGCCGCCGGCGCGGCACAGTGACAACGGGAGGGAAGTCGCCGTGTCGCCGTGAGAAACTGAGACGGATTCTCCCTGCGGGTGGTTGACGACCACTACGGACCCGCGCCGTCACAGAGGCTGACGGGCAGGCCGCACGGGCCCGGACGGTGGTCTTCCGGCCGTCGTCCCCCGGGCGAGCGACGGCAGGCGAAGAGTGTGGCATCCCAACCGCGGCCCGAGTGCCGCCGAGCCGAAAGGAGTAGAGTCGTGAAAAAGCGAGAAGCTTCCTGGGCATTTGGGGTCGCTCTGTTGGTCCTGGGGTCGGTCTTGGCTCTGTGCTGGCCGAATGCAGCGCCAGCGAAGGGGCCGATGCGTCTGACATTGGCAGGCGCGTCGCCGGGAGGGTTGTGGGCCTCCCTCGGGGAAGGCGTGAGCGGAGCCATCGCCAAGGCGTTTCCGGGCTCTTCGGTGAGTTACCAGACGAGCGGTGGGGGGTTTGCGAACATTGGGCTGATCACCAGCGGAAAGGTGGAGATGGGGATCGCCCACGGTGCGGAGGTCAAGATGGCCCTTGCCGGTGATGAGCCGTTCAAGGCCCCAGTGAAGGATCTGTATGCCCTGGCGTACATGTACAACTGGGGGGCCCATCAGTTCGTCATGCGGGAGGAATTCGCGAAGAAGCACGGGATCACGACCCTCCAGGACCTTGCGGACAAGAAGCCTCCGGTGCGCTTGGCCGTGAACCCGCGAGGAAACGTGAGCGAGACGATCAACCGCAAGGTGTTGGCCGCCTACGGCATCACGTACAAAGACATCGAATCCTGGGGCGGGCAGGTGGTGTTCCAAGCATCCGGAGAGATGGTCAATCTGATGAGGGATCGGCGGATCGATTTGTTCGGCAACTCTCTCTTTGCACCCCACGCCGCCATTCTCGAGGTGGCGAATGCGCTCCCCGTGGTCTTGCTGCCCCTCAGCCCGTCCGTGATCGAGAAGGTCAGCCAGGAGACGGGTGCGGATCCGTACACGATACAGGCAGGCACCTACACGTGGCAGGACCGTAGCATCCCCACGGTCGCACTGGGGGCGATGGTACTGATCCGGAAAGAGATGTCCGAGGTGGAGGTCTACGACATCACGAAGGCGCTGGTGGAGAACATCGACGTCATCCGCGGGGCACAGAAGACGCTCAAGGCGCTCACCCCCGAATTCCTCGCTAGCCAGAAGATCGTCCCGTACCATCCGGGCGCCGCGCGCTATTACCGGGAGAAGGGCCTACTGAAGTAGTTCTGCTTCGCCACAATTCGCCCGCGCAGCAGGCGGCAGCGAAGCGCTTGCTGCTGCTCCCACGACCGGGGGGACCAAGTCCAGATGCGTGGGGATGCAGACGGTTGGAGTTCACTTGCCTCGGAATTTGGGTTTGCGCCGCTCCATGATCGCCTTGACCCCCTCCTTGGCATCCGCCGTGGCGAAGGTGGCGGCCTGTTGCCGGGACTCGAACTCCAGAGCCTGTTCCAGGCCCGGGTTCATCATCCGGTAGATCGATTCCTTGAGGGTCCGGACGGCGATCGGCGCCGAGGCGGCGATTTCCGCGGCCAGCGCGCCCACGTCCTCCAAGAGACCGGGACGGGGCACGACCCGGTTGACCAGCCCGTAGCTCAGTGCTTCCGTCGCGTCGAAGATGCGGCCCGTGAAGAAGAGCTCGAAGGCCTTTGCCGTCCCGACGAGGCTGGGCAGGAGGTAGGTGGCGCCCATGCCCGGGTGGATCCCCACCCGGACGAAAGTCATTCCCATCGTCGCGCCGGACGCGGCGACGCGCAGATCGCAGGCGAGAGCGAGGCACAGGCCGGCCCCGATCGCCGGGCCGTTGATGGCAGCGATGGTCGGGACGGGGAGGTTTCGCAGGGAGAGGAACTGATCGTAGAACTGTCGGGGCGTCTCCCCCATCGAGGGTCCGGTCGCGCCCTCGACGCCGCTGTCACGAGCGAGCATTCCCAAGTCGCCTCCGGAGCAGAAGGACCTCCCCGCCCCGGTGACGATCATCACCCGTGCCTCCGGGTCCTGCCGGACCTCGGCGATCGCCCGGGTCACTTCCTCGCCCATGGAGGGGGTCATCGCGTTGTGGCTCTCGGGCCGGTTGAGGGTGAGGGTTACGATGCCTCGATTGTCGGCATCCCTCTGCAGCGCTATGTATTCGTACGGCATCTTTTCTCCTTTGCGTCGGCGACCGACGCGGGGGGTCGAGTACCAAATAGGAGCATACTTCGAAACCAAGGCGTCGGATAGCCGAAGGGAGCCGTCGACGGCTTTCGACGGTGGGAGGATCCCGGAGCCTGCGACAGCCACCGTTGCTCACAGAGGAGGGCCACATGGATCCAACGAAGATCTTCCAGTATTCGAACCCGGGCCGGCTTGTATTCGGTGCGGGGGCATTGGCCGAGCTCCCGAGGGAGATCGGTGCAGAGGGTCCGGCCCTGCTCGTCACGGATCCGGGCGTGGCACGGTCCGGGATCCTCGAAATGGTGACGCGTGCGCTCGACCAGGCCGGTGTCCGCCATGAGCTGTTCGACGGCGTACAGGCCGACCCGCCGGTCGAAGTGATCGAGCAGGCGGCAGCCCTGTACCGGCAGAAACAGTGCCGCGCGATCGTCGGCCTGGGGGGCGGAAGCTCCATGGACGTGGCGAAGACGGTGGCGGTCGTGGGGACCCACGGGGGAACCGTGAAGGAATACTGCTCGGGCAGGCCCATCGAGGGAGTGCTTCCTCCGGTCGTCGCGGTTCCCACCACCGCCGGGACCGGGTCGGAGGTCACGGCCGTGGCCGTCGTGTCGGACCACGAGAGCCAGATGAAGCTGGTCCTGAAGAACCCGGCGCTCGTTCCGCGGGTGGCTCTCCTCGACCCGCTCCTCCTCGGCTCGGTGCCGCCTCGGGTGGCTGCGGAAACCGGGGCGGACGCCCTCGCCCACGCGGTGGAGGCCTGTCTTTCCACGGCAGGCCATGCCGTCACCCAGGCCCTCTCCCTTTCCGCGATCCGGATGATCGTCGCGAACCTGCCGACGTTCGTGAAAGACCGCCGAGACGTGGGCGCCGCCGGCCAGATGCTCCTCGCGGCCTGCATGGCCGGGATGGCCTTCAAGAACGCCGGCCTCGGCCTCGCCCACGCCATGGCCCACCCGGCCGGGGTCTATTTCGGGCTGAGCCACGGGCTCTCCTGCGCGCTCTATCTGCCTGCGGTGATGGAGTTCAACGCGCCGTCTTGCCCGGAACAGCTCTCCGCCGTGGCGGATGCCGCCGGTGCGGACGTGCGCGGACTGTCCCCCGCAGAGGCGGCCGGGAAGGCGGCCGATGCGGTGCGCGATCTGTTCCGAAAAGTGGCCATCCCGGCGACGTATTCTGAGCTGGGGATCGACTTCCGCTTGCAACCGGCCATGCTGGATGAGGCCGTTTCGGCGGTGCCCACAAGGACGAACCCGAGGCCGGCGGACCGGGCCCAAGTGGAAGCCCTTTTCCGCGCTCCAGCGGCCTAGCAAGATTGTCGAAAGCCGTTTTTCTTCCGCGATCCGGAGCGTAGTTCGACGTTGGCTGGTGATCACGAATTCGGGTAAGCTGCCCTGAGAATTGCCGACCCCGCAGGTTCGGCTTTGGTCGCCGAACCTGCCATCAACCGAGGAGGAAACCCGAGATGAGACTCTCCAAGAGATGTTTGATCGGTGTGTGGTCTGTAGCGGCACTCTTCGGCGCGGGGGCAGCTTCGGCGGCGCCCGTCGCGATCTCCACCCTGCCTCCCGGCACGATCAACAACGTCCAGGCGACCGTGGTCGCCAAGGTCGCGCAGGAGCACTCGGACCTGCAGATGCGGGTCATCACGTTCAACTCCCCGTCCTCCGTAATCGGCGCCGTGCAGAACCGGCAGGCCGAGTTCACCTTCACCAGCAACGACGAGGCGGGCGCGGCCTTCCGCGGTGCCGACTACTACAAGGGCACCCCCATGAAGGACCTTCGCGTCGCTCTGACGGTCTTTCCCTTCCGAGTCGGGATCATGGTCAAGGCCGACTCCGACATCAAGACCGTCGCGGACCTGAAGGGCCGGAAGTTCGCCACCGGCTGGCAGGGTTTCATGCAGGGGATCTACCTCGTGAATGGCATTCTCGCGACCGCGGGCCTGAGCCTCGACGACGTCGATCCGGTGCCGGCCACGAACCTGCTGCGCGCGGCAGACGACTTCCAGGCCGGCCGGACCGTGGGTGCGCAGTTCGCCGTAGGCGCGCCCAAAGTGGCGGAGATCAACGCGGCGCTCGGCGGCATCCGCTTCCTGTCTCTTGAAAACTCCCCCGAAGCCGAGAAGCGGATGCAAGCCGTCCGCCCGGAGTACCACCTCGCGCTGGTTCAGCCGGCCCCCTACCTTCCCGGCGTGATCGGGCCGACGTATCTGGAGGGGTACTACATCAACATCCTGACCAACAAGTCGACGCCCGACGAGATCGTCTACAAACTCGTCAAGGCCCTCCACGACAACAAGGACGCCCTGGCGAAGGCACACCCCTCGTTCGTGGCGTTCTCACCCGAGGGAATGGCGGTCGAGCACGTCGGCATGGAGTACCACCCGGGCGCCATCAAGTACTACAAGGAGATCGGCATCTGGAAGGGCAAGTAACGCGTGTCGGCTGAGGCTGTTGCGGAAACGACCTCGGAGGCGCCCGCACCGCCGGTCTCTGCCGCGGTGCGGGTGCTCCGGCCCATCCTGGCGGTCGCGATTGCGGTCGGCTCCCTCGCCTGGGCCGCCGATCTCTACCGGGCGGTGGGCCTGATCTTCCTCACAGAGCAATTCCTCGCGGCGGTGCTGGGGACCGGCCTCGGGCTGGTCTTTCTGCACTATCCCGCGAAGCGGGAGACCGTCCGGGGTCGGCTTCCGTGGTACGACGCGTTGTTCGCGCTGACGGGCTTCGGGGCGGGCTGGTACGTCGCCTTCGCCTACCCCGACCTCAGCACGCAGATGTTCGCCCTTCCCACCGACGGGCTGGTGGCCTCCGCGATCCTCTACGTGCTCATCGTGGAAGGTCTGCGGCGCAGCGTCGGCAACTCCCTCGTGGTCCTCCTGGTCCTGTTCACGGCCTACGCGCTGGTGGGGCACCTGGTCCCCGGCGCATTGCAGACGCGCAAGGTCGAGCTCCCCCGGATGATCCTTTACCTCGGCATCGACACCAGCGGCCTCTTCGGTCTCGTGATGCTGGTCGCCGTGACGGTGGTGATCCCCTTCGTCTGGTTCGGCCAGCTCCTGTTCTGCTCGGGAGGGTCGGGCTTCTTCAACGAGCTGTCTCTCGCGCTCATGGGCCGGTACCGCGGCGGCGCGGCCAAGATCTCGGTCACGGCCTCCGGCCTTTTCGGCTCGATCTCGGGGATCGTGGTATCCAACATCCTGGCCACCGGTGTGGTGACGATTCCCTTGATGAAGAAGTCGGGCTACACGGCGCGCCAGGCCGCGGCCATCGAGGCCACGGCGTCCACCGGCGGCCAACTCATGCCGCCGGTGATGGGAGCGGTCGCCTTTCTGATGGCGGACTTCTTGCAGCTCCAATACCGTGACATCGTCGTCGCCGCGCTCGTTCCCTCCCTTCTCTACTACATCGCGCTCTTCATCCAGGCCGACCTGGAAGCCGTCAAGATGGGGATCACGCGGGTGGCGGAGGCGGAGATCCCGACGCTCGCCAGCGCCCTGAGGACCGGCTGGATCTTCATTCTTCCCTTCGTCGTCCTGATCTACGCCCTCTTCTGGCTCAACCGGGAGGCCGAAGTTTCGGCGCTCTGGGCCGCATTGACGGTGCTCGGGCTCGGCGTGCTGATCGGCTACAAGGGCTCACGGATGGGCTGGAAGGCGGTGTTGGACAGCCTGATCGAGACGGGGCAGTCGTCCCTGGACATCCTGATGATCTCCGGCGCCGCAGGTTTCATCGCGGGCATGCTGCAGACGACCGGTCTCGGGTTCGCGCTGACCGTGATGCTGGTCAAGATCGGGGGCGGGAATGTGCTCGCGCTGCTCGTGATCGCGGCGGTCATGTGCATCGTGCTCGGCATGGGGATGCCGACGCTCGGGGTGTACGTGCTCCTAGCGGTGCTCGTGGCGCCGTCCCTGGTCGAACTCGGCTTTCCGCCGCTGGCGGCGCACATGTTCATCCTCTACCTCGGCATGATGTCCTTCGTGACGCCGCCCGTGGCGATCGCCGCCTTTTTCGCGGCCAGCCTCGCCGGCGCCGAACCGATGCGCACCGGCTTCACTGCCATGCGGTTCGGCTGGACGGCGTACATCGTGCCGTTCCTCTTCATGTTCGCGCCGAGCCTCCTGCTCCAGGGCACTTCCTGGACCACCACGGCGATCGCGATCGCTACGGCAGTGTCGGGCATCTGGCTGGTGTCCGCCGGCATGGTCGGCTACTTCCTCCGCCGGCTGAGCTTCTTGGGGCGGACCGCGTTCATCATCGCGGGGCTCTGTTTGCTCGTCCCCGTGGAGATCGGCGGCTGGGCGCGCTGGACGGACGTCTTCGGCTCGGTGTTCGGGGCCCTCCTGGTGGCTTTCGAGTTCGTGATGAAACGCCGGGCCCGGNNGGAAAGGATCCCGAGATGATCGGTGCGGAGTTGATGGCGAGAGCCATCGAGCGGCAGGGGGTCTGGACGGTGTTTGGCCTTCCGGGCCACATGGAGTTGTTCTTCGGAGCCCTGCGCGACCGGGACATCCGCCTGATCCACATGCGTCACGAGTCGGCGGTGGTCCTGGCCGCGGACGGCTACGCCCGCACCCGGGGCGGGATCGGCGTCGCGTGCGTGACCGCGGGGCCCGGGCTCGCGAACGCACTGGGTGGGCTGGCCGCCGTCTACGAGGCCTGCGTGCCGGTGCTCCTGATCTCGGGCCGCAATCCCTTCCATCTCGCAGAGACAGCGGCGCTGCAGGAGATGGACCATCCGCGAATGGTCCGGCCCATCACCAAGTGGGCGCAGACGGTCCACGATCCTTCGCGCCTCGCGGAGTACATCGACCGGGCTTGTCGCATCGCGCTCAGCGGCAGGCCCGGCCCGGTGCTCCTGGAAGTGTCGCGGGACGTCGTGGGGGCCAAGGTCGACGAGGAGATCGCCGCCGAGTTCCTGGGGCCATTGATCCGGGCGGAGCGGCCGCTGGCCGATCCGACGGACATCCAGCGGGCCGCCGAGCTGCTGATGAAAGCGGAGCGGCCGGTGGTGGTGGCGGGAAGCGGAGCTCGTTGGGGTGGGGCGGGGCCGGGGCTTCGCCGGTTGGCGCAGGAGTTTCGCATCCCCGTGGTCGCCAAGTCGCCGGCCCGGGGCCTGGTCGCCGAGGACGGGGAGGTGGGGTTCCCCTGGCCGCTGGCAACCGTGGCGGTGCGCCACGCGGACGCGGTGCTGGTCGCCGGCTCCCGACTCGGGAGCCCCATGTGCTACGGGGCGCCTCCCTTTTTCCGGAAGGACGCGCGGTTCATCCAGGTCGACATCGAAGGCGGCGAGATCGGTCGAAACCGCCCGATCGAGGCGCCGGTCACGGGGAACTGCGGCCCGGCCGTGGAGGCGATCGGCGGCGAGCTCGCGGCCCGGAGCTACCAGCCCCGGGACCCCACCTGGCTGCGTGCCGCTCTGTCGGAGCGACTGGCGCGTGTCGATGCGGTGGGGCACGGGGAGGAGGGACTGGTGCATCCCCTGCGGATGGCCCGGGAGCTCGCCCCCCGCATGCCCGGCGACGCGATCTTCGTGGGGGACGGCGCCAACTGCCTGAACTGGGTCAAGGCCGTCCTGCGCCTGAAGGAGGGCGGCCTCTGGATGGACCACGAACCCTTCGGCTCCATGGGAGTCGGTTTACCCATGGCCATCGGCGCCGCAGCGGCCGGCCAGGAGACCAAGTCCTCCCGTCCCGTCTTCCTGGGGGTCGGAGACGGCTCCTTCGGCCAGTACATGATCGAGCTCGCCACCGCTGCGCTCCACCGCCTGCCGATCTTCATCATGCTCGCGAACGACGGTTCCTGGGGCGCAAGCCGGGAGCTCACCCTGCGCTTGTTCGGAGGCACCTACGGCGTGGACCTGAACCAGAGCCGCTACGACCTCGTGGCGAAGGGGCTCGATTGCCACGGCGAGCTGGCCGAAACGCCGCCCGAGGTGGGGCCCGCCTTCGACCGAGCCCTGGAAGTGGTGCGCCAGGGTCTCCCCGCCTTGGTCAACGTCACGACGGACCGCAAGTCTTCGGGAGAGCTGCGCCGTGAGCCTCTCCTGCAAATGGTGCCGTTCAACAACGAATGGCACTCCGGCCGGTCGCGGATCCCAGGCGGTTGACCCGCCGGTCGGCGACCCAGACCTCGGGGCGCCTGCTGCCGGTCTCGATCCGGCCCGCCTTCGACCGGATTCCACCCTATCCTGCGCGGTCAGCATCCTGGAACCCAGCGGCGGCGCGGTGTCGAAACCGCCCACGAGGGGGGCCGTCTGGCGCGCCCGAACCGGGTACCGGCGCGCAGGGCCGGCGCTGCTGTGGGCGACGGCGGCTGCGACGGGCAGAACTGCGTGGACACCGACGGGGCTCAACTCCAGGGCGGCGAGGAAGACATGCTCCACTACGAAGTCCATGGAGACCGGGGGCCGTTCGTCCTTTTCGTCCACGGGCTTCTCTCGAGCCGGACCCAGTGGCTGAACAACCTCGGTGCCTTCACCGATGCTTTCCGACCGGTGGTCGTTGAGCTGCTCGGCCACGGGCGCTCGCCCGCACCGGATGACCCTGCTGCCTATGCGCCGTCGGCCTATGCCGCGTATTTCGAGCACATCCGACAGGCGGTCGGCGCGGATCGGTGGTACGTCGTGGGCCAGTCCCTGGGTGCTGCCCTCACCCTGCGATACGTCCTGGACTTCCCCGACTGGGTCATCGCCCACGTATTCACAAACACGAACGCCGCGCTGGCGCCCCCGGCCTGGTTCGAACGCCTGCGACCTGCCCGGGAGCAGGTGGTGAGGGACATCGAGACGAAAGGCCGCGCCGCGCTGGAGAGCCATCCGCTCAATCCGGCGCGGTCTCGCCACCTGCCCGCTGACGTCAGGGAGGCGTTCCGCAGGGATTTCGAGCTCCACCACCCGCGGGGGATCGCTCTGACCATGATTCACACGAGCCTCGCCTGCTCCGTGCGGGGGTCCGTGGAGAACAACACCGTCCCGACCCTGATGGTGGTGGGCCGGCGCGAAACCCGTTTCGAGGATTCCCGTCGCTACGCGGAACGAGCGATTCCGCACCTTTCGGTGCTCTCCCTCGACGTCGGGCATGCCGTGAACATCGGTGCGGCTGCGGAGTTCAACGAGGCGACGCTGACCTTCTTCTCCCGGCACCCCGTTGAGGGGGCGCACAAGAGCGCTCCTTCCGGTCCCCCGTGACGAGCTGAGCGCCGATGAAGGCCTTCCTGAGCTATGCGTCCGACGATCGCGACCTGGCGTCGCGGCTTCATTACGCATTGCTCGCGGAACGCCACCAGGTGTTCTTCGATCGCGACGACCTGCCCCGGGGCGAGGAGTACGACCAGGCCATCCGGCGGGCCGTCGAGGACTGCGATCTCGTCGTCTTCCTGATCAGTCCCGACTCGGTCGCGCCCGGGCGCTACACGCTCACCGAGTTGGGGCTCGCGGAGCGTCGCTGGCCCCATCCTGCGGGACGCGTGCTGCCGGTCTTGATCCGACCGACCGATTTCGACCGGATTCCACCATACCTTCGCGCGGTCAGCATCCTCGAACCCAGCGGCGACGCCGTGGCCGAGACCGCTCACGAGGTCGGCCGCCTTGCGCGTTCCCGGGTGTGGTACCGGCGGGCGGGGGNNCTGCGCACGCCCGTGGGAGCTCTCGCCGTGCTGGCGGCTTGTGCGCTGGCGGCGTTGACGGGGTGGTGGCTGTGGCCCGGCGGGAAACAGGGCGCGGGGTACGCGCCGTTGCCGCTACAGGAATCGGTGAGGCGCAACGCGCGCGTGGTGTCGGCGCTTCCAAAAGGGTTCGCGCTGGCCACCGCGAATCCGCCGCGTTTATACAAGTTCTCGGATGCCGGCGAGCCGCTCCGCGAGCCGATCCCGCTGCCGGGCGAGCCGATTGCGTTGGCGCGCACTCCCCATGCATTCCTGTTGGCGACCCGAACCCCCGCCGCGGTAGCCGTCGTGGATCCGCGCGTGCCGACTCTCGTGGACACGATCCCGTACGACAAGCCGGGCGAGCTGCGATCTATCGCCGTTTCCGCCGACAAGCTGTGGGCGTTGGCGGGCGGCGCGGGGGGCGAGACGACCTTGTTGCGCCTGCGGCGGCCGGAGGCGACGTGGGTGCCGGTGGAATGGACCCTCAGGCCCATGAGCGCCACGGTCGACTTCGGCCGCATGGCGTTGTACGGGATCGGCGGCGAGCTGTGGGGCCTTTCCAGGGCGGATGCCATGTCGACGCTCTACCGGCTGTTCGTGGCCGGCGTGGATCTGAACGTCACCGCGGTTTCCGGGCGCGACGATCCGAACGTGGGGTGCGCCACCGAGTTGGCGGAGAGCCCGAACGGCTACGTCATGCTCCTCAGCTGCGACAACGAACTGGTGGAGTTGGACGTAGAGGGACGCCCGGTGAGTAAGGTGGCGGCGCTCCCGGGGGTTTCGCCGGTGCAACGGCGCGCCGGCCGGATCAGCGAACGCATCGTGACCGATAAAGATACGATTTTCGTCGCTATGAACGTCCAAGAGGGAAGCGCCAG
Organism: Betaproteobacteria bacterium UBA6910; assembly: GCA_002451065.1. GTDB lineage: Bacteria > Pseudomonadota > Gammaproteobacteria > Burkholderiales > UBA6910 > UBA6910. The sequence goes on along the minus strand of DKBC01000230.1, from coordinate 1,716 downwards.
AAACGCGCGCGTCCTGAAGGTCGACGCTGCGGGCGTGAGCGAGATGATCGCCCTGGCGGCTACCACGGTAGAATCCCTCGCCGCTACCGACCGCGTGGTGGCGGCGGTGATCAAACGCGCTGACGGAACGCTGGACGCAGTCTCCATCCCGCGCCAGTGAGCTCCCCGACCGCGCCGGGCTCCCGGAAACCCGAGGGAGGCCGCTGCGGTGCCCGTCACCGCACGGGCACGTAGCTCGCGATTGCGGTCGCCATCTGCTCCACGGTGTTCTTCGCGTTGTTGAACAACGCCTGATAGAGATAGGGGTCGTTGACGTCGCGGTTCAGGAAGTTTCGGATGAAGGCGTCTCGCTGCTCCTGCCTCCTGCGGACGAGGGCCCCTGTCTCTTCTTCGCCGAGGCCGAGTCTTCGCTGGATCGAGCCAACCTTGAACTCCCACGGCGCGACGAGGCGGAAATGGTAGGTGTTCTTGCGGTCCTGCAGGAGCACCGACGCCCCCCGGCCGACGAAGAGGACGTCCCCCTGCTCGGCCATGTGGGCGATCTGTGCGGAGAGGACGCGAAAGTAGTCGTGGTCGCTGTGCCAATGGGGGGAGAGCACCGACACCAGATTGTCGAAGAAACGGCTCCGGTCACCGATGCGCTCGAACCCTGACGGTTCCAGATCGCGTCTCTTGGCAAGCTCCTCGAGGAGCGCCTTCTCGAGAAGGAGCCACGGACGCCGCGTCTTTTCCTCCAAAAGGGCTTTGAGCTGCTCCGCGACGGGGAAGGCTTCGCATCCGAACTCCCGCGAGAGGGTGACGGCCGGGGGCATTTGGCGGAACGGATCGCCGCGCTCGTGGCGTCGTCGATTCATCTCGATGACTGCGGATAGGCGGTGTTCGATGGAGGGGACCAGTTGGCGATCGCTCATGGCGGGCCTCTCGGTTTCGGGGGAGGAAGGCCGGGACCAGTGTATCGCAGCTTCCCAGCGGCGAAACTCCCGCGTGCCCATCCAGCGGTCAGCTGGTCCGTGGTGCCGATCGGGTTGGGCGCGGAGATCGGGCCGGCTTCTCCTGGAGCGCAGACGACGCAGGGCCGGCTTTGTGGCGGCTGGGCGGGATGGGGTCAGGGGGGCGCCGGAAGGGGCGCGCATTGGAGAATTGTTCTCCCACGGACCCGTCTGTTAGTGTTCCGTTCTGGACACCCTCGCAGGGAAGCCGGAACGAAGGGCAGGAGATGGACGGGGCTCGAGCCCCGAGAAACAGAGCCGAAACATCAGCGGTTTCAACCGAAAGGATAAAATGGGCGATCGGACTGGAGACGGAGCCCTGCGCCCGCAAGGCCCGCTCCACGAAACCCCTTCGGAACGCGTCCCGTGAAGTATGTTGCCGCCGCCGGCCTCGTGGCCCTGGCCCTGGCCCTGGTCGTCGCCGGCCTGTACGGGCCGCGGGAGCCGGTTGGGAAGTACACGCGAATCGTCGCCGACTACTCCATCCCGGACATCACCCTGGTGAACCAGGACGGCGCCGAGGTGCACGTCACCCAGGTGCTCTGCTCCGACAAACCCGTCTTCGTCGATTTCGTTTACGCGACGTGCACAACGATCTCTCCGGTCCTGGCGGCTGGCTTCGCGAGTTTTCAGAAGGCGCTGGGGCCCGAGAGCCGCTCCGTCCAACTCGTTTCGATTACGATCGATCCGGAAAGCGACACCCCCGAAGCCAGGAGGGACTTTCTGA